>CANHCD010000063.1 GCA_947458795.1 Cyclobacteriaceae bacterium
AGCATCCAGAGTATGCTACCAGTTTAGGCAATCTTGGTGTTTTGCATTCAGACATGGGTGATTACAAAGTTGCAGCGACCTATTACAAACAAGCCTTAGAAATCAAAATAAAAGTCTTCGGGGATGAGCATCCAGAATATGCATCCAGCTTAGGTAATCTCGGCATTGTCTATTCGGAAATGGGCGATTACAAAGCCGCTGAGCCCTATTACACACAAACCGTACAAATTATTAAGAAAGCCTTCGGGGAGGAGCATCCAGGTTATGCTTCCAGTTTAGGCAATCTTGGAAATCTGTATTCGACTATGGGTAATTACACACTCGCAGAGCCTTACTACAAACAAGCCTTAGAAATCAGGAAGAAAGTCTTAGGGGAGGAGCATCCAGATTATGCCTTGAGCTTAAATAATTTCGGGCAACTTTATTTTGATAAAAATGATTTTATCTCTGCTGAACCCTATTTCAAACAATCCGCCGAGATTTATAAGAATGCCTTAGGAGAGGAGCATCCAGATTATCTGGACGCCTTAACTTCCTATGCCTATGTATTGCAAAAAATCAATCGGGAACCAGAGGCTTACGCGATTTTACAGCAAAATTTATCAAAGCTTGCGAAGCAAACAGCTGATAATTTTGAATGGCTTACTGATAACCAAAAGGAAGCGTATTGGAAAAAAGAAAGTTCATTCTATGAGGATTTGTCAGAATTTGCAAACGAGGTTTTTCAAAAGGTACCTGAAGCGGTTGGCTTAAACTTTAACGCATCACTTCTAGCGAAGAGTAAATTATTGGAGGTCAAGATTCTTAGTAATGATCAATTGAGTCAAGAAGATAAAATTGATCTTGAGAGTCAAGAACTCCGCGAAGAGTTAGGTTACCGTCGAAGATTGTTGGCGAAGGTGGAATCTGATGGCTCGATTGAAAAAGAAAAATTGGATAAATTAAAATTTGAGGTCGATTCCTTAGATAAGCGATTGTCACTGACCTGGCCAGAGTATGCCCAGCAGAAGAAAAACCTATTGATCACCTGGGATCAAGTCCAACAAAGTCTTGAGGAAGGGGAAGCGGCGATTGAATTTGAACGATTTAAAAACAAGTCTGATTCACTGATTTACTACAATGCCTTGGTGCTCAAAAAGGGTGATAGCCAACCGAGGCTGATCCAACTCTGTGCAGAACGAGACTTGCAGGCCATTAACCCAGAAAAGGGATACAGTGCGTACTACGGGCTAGTTTGGCAACCCATGGAAAATGCCTTAGAAGGCATCAAGACCATCTACTACGCCCCCACTGGAGAGCTATACAATGTGCCCTTCCATGCGATCTATGCCCCTAAAGATACCGGTGATGAAATCGTGCCAGAAAAGTTAAACAATAAAAGGCAAGTGATCTATCCGGAGTATGCAAAAACCGAGCAGGATGCCGCCTATTTGATGGATCGCTATACCTTGCACCAATTGACTTCTACTCGCTATTTGGCCTTGGGATTAAAGCAAAAGGCTGCGGAGCAGGTGGGGACTAACTTAGCTATGGTAGGGGCTGTAAACTACGATTACTTGCCTGAAGGGGGAACAGCTCCTACAAATAATAAAATAGGGGAGACTCAGAATCTCAGCAGCAACAATGCTTATGGAAAGCTGGACTACCTAGAAGGAACCAAAACAGAGGTGGACGTGATCAATCAGCGGGTGAGTGCGGCAAGTTGGAAAACTACCGTATTGGAAGGCAACGATGCTACGGAGGAAAAGATCACCAAAATGGAAGGGAAGGAGTCTAGGGAGATATTGCACTTGGCTACTCATGGGTTTGCGTTTCCAGCATACGATTTTCAAGACACGACGATTAGCGAAAACTCTTTGAAATACAGTTATCGATACAGTACCAACCCCATGGTGCGCAGCGGGCTTATCCTTGCCGGAGGCAATTGGGCATGGACAGGAAGTGATACCCTGACTAGGGTTGGCGCGGAGCAGAACGGTATATTGACGGCCTTGGAGGTGTCCCAACTCAACCTAAAGAAAACCAAGTTAGTAGTGCTATCTGCTTGTGAAACAGGACTAGGTAAAATTGAGGGGAATGAGGGGACTTTTGGACTGAAGCGAGGCTTTAAGCTGGCAGGGGTAGAGCAGATGATTGTGTCCTTGTGGACCATTCCAGACCAGGAGACGCAGGAACTCATGTCCTTGTTCTACTCAGATCTCACCCAAACGAAGAGTCCAACGCTTTCCTTCCAAAAGGCCCAGCAGGCCATGAAGGAAAAGTATCCGACATCCCCGTTCTTATGGGCAGGCTTTGTGCTGGTTCGATGATGCGCTTTAACTCCAGCTGTTGCTTTTAGTAAGGTTTTGTCAAGATTGCCCTAAGTCTGGAGCAATTAAAGTCACATTTCTGTAACTAACCGATAACAAATCTGTTTGATTGCATTTAATCGCAAGGTTGTAATGCGACAATTGGATTAAGAATAGATCTTATTTGTTAACTTTTCTGTATTTAAAAAAAAACGAATTGAGTCAATAAATTCATATTCTTAATAGTCAACATTTATTGACTTGAATAATTCAGCAGCATCGATAAAACAATTTTTTGCTTCCAAATAAATAGCTTTCGCTAGGATTTTATCATTTGGATTTTTTAGTAAATCGTTGTCATTTTCAATTTCTAATAGTTCAGCATTGAGAATGGCTTTTTCGGCATCAGTTAGGAACATTAAATCAACACTGTAACTGAAAGTACGCCACTTGCAGGTCATGACTATCGGAGATGCACTATCCTGGACCGTAGGAAGGTGAAGTGTATCGCCTTGTTCAAGAAATGACTCCGAAATAATCTTTTTGTTCTGTGAAATTGAAATGTAGAACTTGTTTTCAACAACAGACAGGGCAGAATCGAATTGGGGTACAAAGCTATCATTTAAATAAATGTTTGTGCCTGGCCAGGGAAAAAGCAAAGGTTTCTTAGATACGCCTCTTGTAGCCATACCGACACTCGAATAATCTTTTTCTTCATGAAAACCCTTTCCTTTTTCTATGAAATTGGCTAACACGTAATCAATGGTCTTCTTTGCAGTAGATGGGGCTTCTGCGTAATTTTTTACAACTTCCCTAATTACAAATGGCTTTGCCTGTGAAATTTGGTAAAGCTTCTTGGTTTGAATATTTACCAATGAAATCCCAGACTTTGCGCCCAGACTAAGTTTATCAAGTTCGAGTACTTTATCAAGAATTTTTAATGGCTGTGGTTTGTTGTTTCGCAACACAGAAGCAGTTCCCGTAATCGAATAGACAAAATATTGTCCCTGAGCTTGTAAAGAGGTTACAGAAAGAATAACTGCGATAATGAGGCAATAAAACTTAATTTTCATAAGATTGAATGGTTTTTATGAAGAATTTCTTGAGAAAAGTTTCGTTACAAAACGCGTAAAGTCCTTGCTAAGCAATGCAATAGGGTGATAAATTCCTGCTAGTTCCAAAGTTAGAACCAAGGCAGTTAATGCTCCACCTATTGAAAATTCGAAGAGAAAGTTATCCATTAAGACTACATACAATAGGAATATAAGTAAGGATCCTACTAAAACGTATGATTTTGCGATCAGTCTCACATATGGGCTTTTGCTATATTCCAATTTTACCGTGACTAGAAGAGTAATAATGGATATAATTGCGGAAAAAAGCCAATTAAACAGTCTTGAATTTTTGATTATTCTTTCATCTAGCAGGTTTGAAATCGCTATGGCATGAATAAATGGGCCGCTAACTTTTGTGTAAAAATTATTTTCGTCTGTGGTTAAATTGTATGAGGCATTGGGTACCAAATGTATGTCTTTCCCATTGTCACTCATACTACCTATAATCACTATTTTATCTTCTAAATAGTTTAAGTAAGTGTTCGTTGAATCAAATAACAATTCCTCTGCTTTGATAACTACTGACAAATTTTGACGCTCAAAATTTATGTCGATATCTTTTTTATCAGCAAAGTATTTAATGCTCCTATTGTTTGGCGCAATAGTCTTTGCAATTTCATAGGCAAAAGAGTGCGTGCCAGGCTCCGATTTAGAGATGTTTAGCAGAGATCGGACAGGGAAATCCTTATCTTCTTTCCCAAGATTTGCGAGCCCTTGTTTAATTTCTTGTCCATCATTCGTAAAAAATGATCCGCCAATGAGTTCATCTTTGCCAAAAACCACTTTAGGGGTTGTCAAAGCAAATTCTTCCAATAGACTGTCTGTTTTGGGATCATTTGGGCGTCTCGCATCAAATCGAATATCAATACCTAAGACTTTGTAGTCGACTTTTTTAATTTTATAGAGCAGCTTCACGATGTTTGCTCTTCTCAGGGTATCTCCTATATCTACAAGAACAATCCGTTCATCAGATTTAATTTCTCCTCCTTGTATTTTTGAAAAGTAAATATCTCGGAAACTTACTTTTTCCAAAGCGGAGTTGATAGGGTCAAGAAAAGAGAAATTGAATTGAAAGAATAAAAAACCACCAAAAAATATGGTCAGAGCAAAAATTCCTGGTTTAAGTATTTTTTGGAACTTTTTAATGAAAAACATCATTTTAAAACACACTAATTTGACTCGAGTAAATATTGCTTTTAATTTTTGATTAAAGAATTTAATCTAAATTTAATTTGCGAAATCTCCATTAAATCCCTTTTTCTGAAGAGAAATTCGCCTTTTAATCTTCAAATTAAGTAGAAAAGATAAGTTTAATTCTCATACTTATTTTTTTTTTCTCTCACTGGTTTGCTAAAAAAAAATGGATGCCTGGAGTAAGGGGTTAAGCTAGCCAAGGCTGTTATAAATCAGAATCTGAAGTAGTCCAAGTAAAAACAAGAGGGGGTAATTTTTTGTCGTTTATTTATTTCTAAAGAGGATATAATTGGAGCGCAAGAAGGAGAAACATCCGTAGGTTGAGCGACTGCCTATGTCGGACTTTCTATTCTTGAAAATATAAAATTGAATAATCGAAATGATTCTTTAAAAACTGAAAACGCATTCTCACCCTACTTTACCTATACGCTCAACAAGTTTGATGCTGATTTTGAGTGTTAAGAAGAATTGTATAAAGAACCCATTTCAGGGGTTGACTACTAATCTAAACATTTTAAAACTCACCAGACACACTTTTCGGCATGGGGTACTTTCGTTTTTTTTACCTAAAATTCTTTTAGTTCGGCGTCATAAATATCCGCTGCTGGTAGCTGAAATTCAAATGGCTAAGTACATTGCCAAAGGCATCGGCTGCTTCGAGTTGACGATCGTTCACATTTTTCCCAAGCAAACGGCAGAGCAGCAAGCCATATACGCCATTCAGGCAGATTTGAATTTCATTCCCAACCTCTTCTGTTTGGGCAGCTTCCACTGCCTCGAGCAGGTGAGGTTTGGCAGAATGAAAGGTGGACACGTAATTGGCATCGGTCTTGAGTAGTTGGTAATGGAGCTTGAGCAGCTGCTGAACCAAGTCTTGGAGTTCTTGAAGATGCCCTTTTTGCATCAGCTCCTGCTGCTTCATGGACGCTGCTAAGCCAGAAAACCAGGTTTTGATGCGCTCCTTTTCGGCCTCAGATACCGGGTAGTGGGAGACCACATACTGGCCTATTTCCTCCATATTCCCTTGGTAGGAGCGAATGAGGTCTTCCATTTGGTACATGTACACAAGGTATTCGCCTATGTTTTGGGATTTTTTCCGTTCTGCAATGGCCTGCATGGGATAGGGATAGGTTGGGATGGCAAAGGTAACTTAGAAAAGAAAATAGCCGCTCCCCACCCTCCAAAAAAATAGCGGGAACTACTGAATTTTACTCAAAACAATACGGGTGAACAAGAGATTAGCATACTGATCAAAGGAAGGAGAAAAAAGCTTGGAAATAGGCTAGTCTATTTCTTACCTGTCCTAACCAATAAAGCTTCTTTTTTCCTACTTTTGTATGACTTAAGCTTATGAAAAACACTCGAAATTTCTGCATTATTGCCCACATTGACCACGGCAAAAGTACTTTAGCAGACCGGTTGCTGCAGACGACCAACACGGTTACCGACCGGGAGATGCAAAACCAGTTGCTAGACGACATGGATCTGGAGCGCGAGCGTGGCATCACCATCAAGTCCCACGCCATTCAGATGAAGTATACTTACAAGGGAGAGGAGTACATTCTCAACTTGATTGATACCCCAGGTCACGTGGATTTTTCCTATGAAGTGTCGCGATCTATTGCTGCCTGTGAAGGAGCATTATTGATCGTAGATGCCTCCCAAGGCGTGGAAGCGCAGACCATTTCCAACCTTTATCTTGCTTTGGGGCATGATCTCGAGATCATTCCGGTATTGAATAAAATTGATCTTCCTGGTGCAGATCCTGAGGCGGTGGCCGACGAGGTCATCGATTTGTTGGGTTGCGATCGCGAGGATATCGTCTTGGCATCGGGTAAGGAAGGGATCGGCATCACGGATATATTGGCCAAGGTGATTGAAAAAATCCCTGCACCCAAGGGAGATCCAGCGGCGCCGCTTCAAGCGATGATTTTTGACTCGCAGTTCAACTCCTTCCGTGGGGTGGAAGTTATCTTCCGAATTTTTAACGGAACCCTAAATAAGGGAGATAAAATCAAGTTTGTAAACTCAGGCAAGGAGTATTTTGCTGACGAGATAGGTATTTTGGGTGTGAACCAGATCCCACAGCAAACCATGAGTGCTGGCAACGTGGGCTACCTGATATCCGGTATCAAAGTTGCCAAAGAAGTGGCGGTAGGGGATACGATCACACATGTGAAAAACCCCTGCGCAGAATCCATCAAAGGCTTTGAAAATGTGAAGCCCATGGTTTTTGCGGGTATTTACCCTGTTGACACGACCGAATTTGAGGAGCTACGTGCGTCCATGGAAAAATTGCAACTCAACGACGCCTCCCTAGTCTGGGAGCCTGAGACCTCTGCGGCCTTGGGCTTTGGCTTCCGTTGCGGATTTTTAGGAATGCTGCATATGGAAATTGTGCAGGAACGCTTGGAACGTGAATTTGACATGACTGTCATCACGACGGTACCATCTGTACAGTTCAAGGCCCTCATGACCAACGACGAATATCAGGTGATCAATGCACCATCTGACATGCCTGATCCTACGCGATTTAAACATATCGAGGAGCCTTTTGTAAAGGCATCCATCATCACTGCTGCGGAATACGTAGGACCAGTTATTTCCCTTTGCATGGACAAGCGAGGACAAATCAAAAACCAGGTGTACTTGACTTCAGATCGAGTTGAGTTGCAGTTTGACATGCCTTTGGCCGAAATTGTATTCGACTTCTTTGATCGCTTGAAGACCATTTCCAGAGGCTATGCTTCCTTGGATTACGAGTTGAAGGGTTTTCAGGAGTCGCACATGGTTCGTCTGGACATCATGCTCAATGGGGAGCCAGTAGATGCGCTTTCCGCGATTGTGCACCGGGATAAAGCCTACGATTGGGGCAAGCGCCTTTGCGACAAGCTGAAGGAGCTGGTGCCACGACAAATGTTTGAAATCGCCATACAGGCGGCCATTGGGCAAAAAATCATTGCGAGAGAAACGGTAAAGGCGATGCGTAAAAACGTGTTGGCCAAGTGCTATGGGGGTGATATTTCGCGGAAGCGGAAGCTTTTGGAAAAGCAGAAAAAAGGGAAGAAGCGCATGCGCCAGGTTGGAAATGTAGAGATCCCTCAGGAGGCCTTTATGGCGGTGTTGAAGCTAGATTAAAAAAGAAGGTCTTAGTTTCAGTTTTTTTCTTCTTCGTTCTTTATTCTTGATTAGACATTCGGAGTTTAACACCTTTTCAAACTCCGAATGTCCAATTTTGAATTTTATTTTTTAATCAATTACACCTAAATTTTTTACTAGAGTCATGATGGAGAAAAAGTTTGATTTGGAAGAGCGATTAATTGAGTTTGCAGCTCAACTTATCCATTTTACAGAAAGTATGGTTTCGAGCAAATCTGGAAATCATTTAGCAAATCAATTACTCAGAAGCGGAACAAGTCCTGCTTTGAATTATGGGGAAGCGCAAAGTGGGGAATCGAGAAAAGATTTTATACATAAGTTTAAAGTCATTTTAAAAGAGTTAAGAGAGACTTTAATTGGATTGAAAATAGTAGAAAGAGCAGGCCTTCATCGGGATAGTTCATTTTTGTATAAAATGAAAGATGAATGCAACCAACTGATTTCTATTTTTGTCAAAAGTGTATTAACTGCCGAGCGTAACCGATTTGAGTAGGGTAAGGCAAAAGCAAATGGCCTTTATTGATTTTAATCAACTAACGCTAAGTATGTAGGAGTTTAGTTTTTGAAAAGAAAAAATAATTATGAACGTCGATTGAAGAATATCGATTGAAGAATAAATAGAATCCGAGATCTCATGTCAATACTAATAGACGGTAAAAAAACCGCGCAAGACATAAAAAATGAAATTGCAGCGCGGGTAGCGGAAATTAAACAAGCAGGCGGAAAGCAGCCTCACCTAGCAGCCATACTGGTAGGAGAAGATGGTGCCAGCCAAACCTATGTGGGGGCCAAAGTGAAGGCCTGTGAAGAAGTAGGATTTACTTCTACGCTGGTTCGACTTGCTGCGGAAGTGAGTGAAGAAGAATTGCTTCGAACCGTGGAGGACATCAACCAAAATCCAGACATCGACGGATTGATTGTGCAACTTCCCTTGCCCAAGCATATTTCAGTAGACAAGGTGACCAACTGCATTCGTCCAGAAAAGGACGTGGATGGCTTTACTCCAGCCAACGTGGGGAGAATGACACTCAATTGGCCTGCATACGTGGCTGCCACACCTTATGGAATTGTGGAACTGCTCAAGCGCTACCAGATCGAAACCTCCGGTAAGCACTGTGTGGTCATCGGCCGCAGTCATATTGTGGGCAGCCCGATGAGCATTTTGATGGCGCGCAATGGATATCCAGGCAATGCCACCGTGACACTTACCCACTCCAGGACCGAGAACTTGGCAGCGATCTGTAAAACTGCTGATATTTTGATTGTTGCCATTGGCAAGCCTGAATTTGTAACAGCCGATATGGTGAAGCCAGGGGCTGTTGTGATTGACGTGGGTATTCACCGCATCGCTGACGAGTCTAAGAAATCCGGATTTCGGTTGATCGGTGATGTAAAGTACGATGAAGTAGCACCTTTGGCCTCGGCCATCACCCCTGTACCGGGTGGCGTGGGCCCAATGACTATCGCTGCCTTGCTTTACAATACCCTTCAGTCCGCTGAAAAGAAGGTTTTTGGCTAAGTGCTAAAAAAACTAAAGAAAAGCGGAGCGAAGCTTTGCTTCCCAAAGCTCGGTTTTCTACTTTTGCAATCCCCAATCGCGCACGTGGTGAAATTGGTAGACACGCCACTTTGAGGGGGTGGTGCCCGTTCGGGTGTGGAAGTTCGAATCTTCTCGTGCGCACTCCAAAAAGAAAGGCGACCCTGCAAAGAGTCGCCTTTCTTGTTTTTAAATCG
>CANHCD010000064.1 GCA_947458795.1 Cyclobacteriaceae bacterium
ACCAACTCTTCCACCTCTATTTTATACCCATGAAATCAATCCTAAACTTCGCCACTTTGCTTGTCCTTTCTCTTGGGATAGCCTCCTGTGCAGGAGATGGCCTAGAAGCAAAAAAAGCTGAATTGGAAGCTTTAAAAGGTCAACTTACTGAGTTGACTACACAAATCAAAACCTTGGAAGCTGAATTGATTGCTGCAGATCCTGAATTTGCTGCTGCAGCCAAAAAGCCGCTATTGATCACCACTGTACCCGCAAGAAAAGGGGAATTCACCCACTTTGTAGAGGTGACCGGTTCGGTACTTTCCAAGAAAAATGTAAATATTAGTTCCGAGACACTTGGAAGAATTTTGGACATCCCAGCCATCGAAGGCATGCGTGTATCCAAAGGACAGGTGTTGGCTAAGGTGGATTCAGAAGCCATCCAACGCAGTATCGAAGAATTGGAGAATAGCCTTTCCTTGGCCCGAACCGTGTTTGAAAAGCAGCAACGCCTTTGGAATCAAAAAATCGGTACTGAAATTCAGTACTTGGAAGCCAAAAGCAGAAAAGAAGGATTGGAGAAGAGCCTAACTTCCTTGCGAACTCAATTGGGTAAAGCGGCGATCAAGGCACCTTTCAATGGAACTATTGAAACAGTTCGCGTTCGCGTAGGCGAATTGGTACAGCCTGGTTCACAGATGTTTCAATTTGTGGGCGAGAGCGATTTATTTATCGAAGCAGACATTTCTGAAAGCTACATTGGTGCACTTGCAAAAGGAGATTCAGTAGAAATCACCTTCCCTTCCATCAACAAAACGATCACCACCAAGGTGTCAGCTACGGGTTCCATTATCAATCCCAACAACCGGACCTTTAAGGTAGAGGTATTTCTTCCTAGCCTTCCAGAGGTGAAGCCGAACATGATTTCTGTCCTGAAGATTCAGGATTACAAAAATAAGGAGAGTGTGATCGTTCCTTCTCACCTGATCATGGCAGATACTAAAGGAGACTACCTGTTTGCAGTAGAAAATGGCCTTGCCAAGAAAAAATACGTGACCCGTGGCTACACCTCCGGAGATCAAACCGAAATCGTGGAAGGCCTTACAGGAACTGAAGTATTGGTAGACAAAGGATTCCGTGAAGTGGGAGATAATTTTAGTGTAAACGTAGCTAAGCAGTAAACATGGATACCCCTCAAAAATCCAAAACAATCCGTGAGTTTGGATTGTCCAGCTTTAGTGTGGACAATTCTACGTCGGTCATCATTCTGACGCTAATCATTACGGTATTGGGTTTGGGTGCTTACCGCACCATGCCCAAGGAAAGTTTCCCGGAAATCGTCATCCCAACAGTCTACGTAGGCACTCCTTATCCAGGCAACTCGCCTGTGGATATGGAGAACTTGATTACGCGACCTATTGAAAAACAGTTGAAGTCCTTGAATAATGTGAAGGACATCAAGTCTACCTCGGTGCAGGATTTTTCTTCCATTGTGGTTGAGTTTACCCCTGGAGTGGAACTTGCCAAGGCTATTCAAGATGTAAAAGACGCAGTAGACAAGTCAAAAAGTGAGTTGCCCACTGATCTCGATCAGGATCCCAATGTATTGGAAGTTAATACCTCCGATTTCCCAATCATGAACGTCAATATCTCTGGTCCCTATTCGGAGCAGGAATTGAAGCGTTATGGGGAATATCTTGAAGATGCCATCGAGAAGCTACCGGAAATTTCCAAGGCAGACCTTGCAGGTACCATCGAGCGTGAGATCCAAATCAACGTGGACCCATACAAAATGGAGTCTGTTGGAGTAAGTTTTAACGATATATCCGGTGCAATACAAACAGAAAACATGACTGTTTCTGGTGGTAGCATTAAGAACGGTGATTTTGAACGCACGTTACGCGTGGATGGTGAATTCACAAATCCAGAAGATTTGCTGAACATTATCGTCAAAACGGATCAGCAGAAGATGGTGTACCTGAAAGATGTAGCCCAGATCAAGGACACCTTTAAAGATAGAACTTCCTATGCTCGGAGTAAAAACTTACCTGTAATCACGATTAACGTGACCAAGCGAAGTGGAGAAAATCTACTGGATGCAGCAGACAAAATCAAGGAAATTATTGAGACCACGAAGGCGAATCGATTTCCTGAAAATTTAGAGATTTCCATCACCAATGACCAGAGTAAGCAAACGCGTATTCAAGTGAGTGATCTGGAAAACTCCATCATTTTTGGAATTATACTGGTAGTCTTGGTATTGATGTTCTTCATGGGTTTCCGAAATGCACTTTTTGTGGGTTCGGCGATTCCTTTGTCTATGTTTATTTCCTTCTTGGTGCTGGACTCCTTCGGGATTACGCTCAACTTGATGGTGCTCTTTTCACTTATCCTTGCCTTGGGCATGTTGGTGGACAATGGTATTGTGGTGGTAGAAAATATATACCGCATGATGCAGGAAGGCAAGCCAGCAGTTCAGGCAGCTAAAGAAGGAGTTGGTGAAGTAGCTTGGCCGATCATTACCTCTACGCTCACCACCTTGGCGGCATTTTTGCCATTGGCTTTTTGGGATGATCTAGTAGGAGAGTTTATGAAATACCTACCGATAACACTGATTATCGTACTCTCGGCCTCCTTATTTGTGGCTTTGGTCATCAATCCAGTAATGACGGCTATGTTCATGAAGATTGAGGACATGACCCAAGATAAACCTAAAAAAGGATCACTTCGAACAGCTGGATTTTTGGGGCTATTGGCTCTTATATGTTACCTGGTTGGATGGAATACCATCGGTTCTCTAGCCATAGTGTCGTCCTTGCTGACATTGGTGTATGTGTTCTTTTTGAGAAAAGCAGTGGGATGGTTCCAGTCTGTCTTCTTGGTTCGGATGGAGAATGGCTATGAATCGTTACTTACATTTTCTTTGAAAGGGAGAAACCCCATCAAAATATTAGTAGGTACCTTTTTGCTTTTGATTTTCTCCATTGTATTACTTGGGGTTAGTTCTCCAAAGGTCCTTTTCTTTCCAGACAATCAGCCTCAACTAGTCAATGTCTTCGTTGAGTTTCCAATTGGAACAAGTATCGAAGCCACCAATACTTTTGTCGATAAGATGGAAGATGAGATGATGGCCAAGTTGGAGCCTTATGGAGGCATTCTGGAATCAGTTATCACACAAGTGGGAGAAGGTACTGGTGACCCAACGCAAGGGCCGAGTATTCAGTCTACCCCTCATAAAGCAAAAATCACTATTGGATTTGTGGATTACATCGACCGTCAAGGAATTGATACCAATGATGCGATGGAGGTGATACGAGAGTTGGCGAAAGTGTACCCAGGGGTGTTAATTACGGTTGACAAGCAGCAAAATGGACCTCCTGTTGGGAATCCTGTAAATATTGAGTTTGTAGGGGAAGATTACGAGCAATTGATTGCTTATGTGGAGGAGACCAAGGCTTACTTGGAATCGAATTCCATTCCAGGTCTTGAAGAATTGAAGACGGATCTTTCATTGGGAAGCCCTGAAGTGGTCGTTCGTATCGATCGTGAAAAGGCCAGAAGATTTGGCTTGTCTACTTCCAGTATAGCGATGGAGTTACGAACTTCTCTATTTGGACTTGAGGTATCCAAGTACAAAGAAGGGGAAGAGGACTATCCTATCTTCCTTCGATTGGATGAAAATTCACGTTACGACATCAATACTTTGGTCAACAAGAAAATTGGTTTTAGAGACAAGTTTGGTGACAAAAGAGAAGTGCCAATTTCTGCGGTAGCCGACATTCAGTATGGATCTACCTATGGATCAGTTAAAAGAAAAGACTCCGAAAAAGTGGTGAGTATGTTCTCCAACGTGCTAGATGGATACAATCCTACTGAAATCAATGGCCAAATCAAGGATTTGATGGGGGCTTACCCTGTTCCTGAGGGAATTACGGTGAAGTATACCGGTGAGCAGGAAGAGCAAGCCAAGTCACAGGCTTTCTTGTTACGCGCATTAGGAATTGCTGTATCTCTTATTTTCTTGATTATCGTGGCGCAGTTCAATTCGGTGATCAGCCCTTTCATTATCATGACATCCGTTCTTTTCAGTACGATAGGTGTATTCTTGGGCTTGGTAATCTTCAATATGGATTTCGTGGTGATCATGACAGGCATTGGAATTATTTCCCTGGCTGGGGTAGTGGTAAACAATGCAATTGTATTGATTGATTACACGGATTTGGTTAGGGTAAGAAAGCGTGAGGAATTGGGTATCCAAAAAGGAAGTTATTTGGCCCTACCTGATTTGCTCGCAAGTATTGTGGAGGCTGGTAAAACACGTCTTCGTCCAGTACTCTTGACCGCAATCACCACGGTACTTGGATTGATTCCTTTGGCGATCGGTATGAACATTAATTTCGCGACTCTATTGAGTGAATTTGACCCTCAGTTCTATGTAGGAGGCGATAACGCAGCCTTCTGGGGACCAATGGCCTGGACTGTAATATTTGGGTTAACCTTTGCGACAATCATTACGTTAGTACTAGTTCCAGTGATGTATTTACTTACCGATAAGCTTGCTATCAAGCTTCGTAGGTCCTAATCATCCCTGTTTAGGTTGGTGGTTTTTTTGATCAAACCCTTGGAACTTTGTTCCATGGGTTTTTTCGTTTTTCTCTAAAAAACTAAGCTATTTTTTTAGATTTGTGACCCCATAGACCCAAGAGAGATGCAAGAATTAAAATGGTATGTGATGTACACCCGTTCTCGGGCGGAAAAAAAAGTTGCCGACATGCTGGTGGAGGAAGGGGTAGAAGTATACTTACCCATGGTGGAGGAGTTGCGACAATGGTCTGACCGGAAAAAAAAGGTGCAGAAGGCGCTATTTAATGGCTATGTATTTGTAAAAACCAATCGGAATAACCTTTGGAACTGCCTAAAAATACCTGGAGCAGTGAAGTTTGTTCATTTTTCCGGAGAGCATGCGATCATTCGCGACGAGGATGTGGAGACGATTCAGCGCGTAGTGGCAACTGGAGTGTCCATCGAAACGGATGGTTCGGAAATTAGCCCAGGAGAAAAAGTAAAGGTGATCGGTGGATCACTAGAGGATATGATTGGAGAATGTATCGAAAAGGGGAATAAAGATTATTTCCTTATTCGAATCCCGGGCATTTACCAAAACTTGTTGGTGAGTATTCCTCGGAAGTTTTTGCAGGTAATCCAAGAGCAGGTGATCGGCTAAGTCAACTGGCTTAGTTTAGCCTGCGTTGGAATTGCTTGGTTTAACTGCTTTCTACAGATTTTTTAGCCCATTCCTTCAAAGGCATTCTGTACTTCATCTTCAGTTTTCCGGAGCTTTTCTCTACAAAACTTAACCAGCTCAGCAGCCTCTTTTACCAAGTCCGCTAATGTATCCACATTGCTGCTTCCTTCCTCGAGCTGCGCCAAAATAGCTTCCAGCCGTTGCATGGCTTCGGTATAGGTGTAGTCTTTCATTTTTTCTGTAGTTGAGTGACGGTGCTGTTGATTTTTTGATCGGCTGTATAGGTGGTTAGGGAATCCCCAACCTCGAGTTGACTGAGCTGTATTGGTAGTCCTTTTGATTCCGTTCGGGTATAGCCTTTTTGAAACAAGTTTATAGGGTCCAATTGCCGGACACTGATTTCCTGTTGATCTATTTTTTCGCGCTGAAGTTTGAGAAAGCGCTGCATTTCTTTCTTTAGTAGGACTACTTTCTGGTCCAAATCTCCATGCTCATGTTTGGTGTGGCTTTTCCCCGATTGAAGCATTCTAACTTGGTAGCTATTGATTCTATCTAAATCTCGGGATAGCTGCTGTTTTACTAATCCCTTGATGTGCAGCGCTAACTCTTGCACCTTGGAATTCTCTCCCTTTAAGGTGTTCCGGGTCATCCTATCGAGGCGCTGGGCTCCAAGTCCAAGTTGCTCCTCAAATTCCCGAAAGCTGGAAAGTACAAACTCAGCTACTGCGGTTGGAGTTTTTAAGCTGGTATGGCCTACTAAATCCGCGATGGTTTCGTCCCGTTCATGGCCTATGCCTGTAAAAATTGGGAGTGGGAATTTGGCAATGGTTACTGCCAGTTGGTAGTCGTCAAAACAATCCAGATCTAGCTGTGCCCCACCTCCGCGAATCAGCACCACAGCATCCAGCTGCAGACGTTCTGCTTGTTGCGCCACCTGATCCAAGGCAGCAATAAGGCTGCTTACGGCTTCATTTCCCTGCATGAGCGAAGGGAAAAGCCGGTGGTAGACTCGGTAGTGGTAGGCATTTTCTTCGAGTTGATTGATGAAATCTCCGTATCCCGCAGCCGTGGCACTCGAGATCACGGCAATACGTTGGATAACTGGAGGTAGGGGTAATCTGGCATTGTGTCCTACCCATCCTTCGCTGCTGAGACGGGCGATGGTTTCTTGTCGCAAACGAGCCCGCTCACCTAGGGAGAAGGAGGGGTCGATGTCTTTTACATTAAGGCTTAGGCCATAGACAGGGTGGAAGGTCACGCTCACCTGTGCCAAAACCTTCATCCCATTTTTGAGGGTAGTTCCGGTGACGGATTCAAATTTACTCGCAACAGTTCGGTAGGTAAACTGCCAGAGATTGGCCCTAATTTTTGCTTGTATTTGTGCTCCTTGTTTTTCTACCAACTCAAAGTAGACATGCCCTTGGGGCGCTTGTCTGAAATCTGATAGTTCACCCACCACCCAATAAAGCGGTTCGAGTTCCGTTTCCAGTACCCGCTGGATGTGTTCGGTGAGTTGAAGAACGGATAGTGAGGGCATGGGTCTAGCGCGGTAGCGCTTGATGAATTTTTTGACTGAGTTCCTTGCTTGCTCGAAGCAAGGGTAATCTTACCTGGTCAGAGGTGATGATTCCTTGGTGCAGCAGTAGATTTTTTATCCCTACTGGATTTCCCTCTAGGTACATCAGGCTATTGAGCTCCAAAAGGGAGTAGACTGCTTCCAAAGAGGCTTTGGAGTCCCCTTCGATCATGGTTTTGAAGGTGGCGGGAAGGGCATTGGCCAAGACCGAAATCACCCCAGATCCTCCAATACTCAGAATTGGCTTGGTGAGGAGATCATCGCCGGAGAGGAGCAAAAAATCCTTTGGCATGGAAGAGGTGATCTGCATGCATTGCTCTAAGTTTCCGCTTGCCTCCTTGATGCCCACAATGTTGGGGTGGTGGGAGAGGGCAAGCGTGGTACTTGCTGTTAGGTTGGACATGGTGCGACCCGGAATGTTGTACAGCACTAGCGGTACTGGGGAGGCATCGGCCAAAGCCTTGTAGTGGGCAATAATCCCTTCTTGGGTAGGCTTGTTGTAGTAGGGGCTTACGGAAAGAATACTTGCTACTCCATAAAAATCAGTGGTTTCGATCTCATCCAGGAGCTTTTGGGTGGCATTGCCGCCGAGACCTAGCATGAGGGGTACGCGTCCGCTGTTGTATTCCACGCAGGCTTTGAGTACCTGAGCTTTTTCTGAAGTACTCAAGGTGGCAGCTTCGCCAGTGGTGCCCAGGGCTACAAGGTAATCTGCCCCGCCAGAGATGACATGGTCGATAAGGCGTTTTAAACTTTCGAAATCAATGCGTTGGTCGTCTAGAAAGGGGGTGGCAAGTGCTACTCCAATACCTTTGAATGCGTTCATGGGAAAGTGTTAAGGCCAAAGACAAATATACAGTCTTGACTGGGTTTTTAGTAAAAAGGAAAAGTAAATACGGATGCGATTGGATACCAAATTCAACCGCTATAACTTGAAACAATCCTACTTGTTTGGTTAATTTACCGAAGAGGTTGTATGGCCCCTGAAGGATTGGTTGCTTCAAGGGCACCCTACAAACTGTCCTTAATTTTTTCGAAAATCGGCGAACAAGTAAAACAAGAACTATATTAAGTTAAATTTATAATTGTAAAGTCTCTTTTTCTTTCTGTGGAAATTCTAATTATTCTTTTTCTGGTCTTGTTAAATGGCGTTTTTGCCATGGCCGAATTATCCCTTGTTTCTTCGCGAAAATTCAAGTTGGAGAGCATGAAAAAGCAGCGAAAGTTGGGAGCAAAGGAGGCTCTGGCGCTGTCAGAGAACCCGACCAAATTCATGTCTACGGTGCAAATAGGCATTACGCTAATCGGCGTTTTATTGGGTGTCTATGGTGGCAAAAACATCACGGATGATCTAGAATCCATGCTGCAACAAGTTCCTTTTTTGCAGCCCTATGCGAATACCCTGGCAGTAGGTTTGGTGGTGGTGCTGATTACGTACCTATCCATCGTGCTGGGTGAATTGTTTCCCAAAAGGCTGGGCATGACCTTTCCAGAGCAGATTGCGGTGCAAGTGGCCAAGCCCATGCTGTGGTTGTCCAAGTTGACCAGCCCTTTTGTTTGGTTGTTGACGATCTCCAATGATTTTTTACTTTGGATTTTTCAGATTAAGCGAACTTCTGACAGTAAAATTTCTGAAGAGGAGTTGAAAGCTCTAATCAAAGAAAGTGCTGAGGGAGGAGAAATCATGGATATTGAACAGGATATCGTGGAGCGGGTTTTTGAGTTGGGTGATCGTCGGATCAATACGCTGCTTACCCACCGAAATGAGTTGGTATTTTTCAATACGACCGATACCGAAGCGGGGGTCAGAAAGAAAATCAGTGAAGAAAAACATTCCGCCTATCCGCTATGCAAGGATGGTGATTTGGATCAAATCGTCGGGATGGTGCTGGTGAAGGACCTCTTCGATTCCAGTCTTGAAGAGGGTTTTGACTTGAGAAAAATTGCGAAAGCCCCACTTTTTTTGAATGAGAGCATGTTTGCTTACCAAGCTTTGGAATCTTTCAAGGCGCATCGGCTTCATTACGGATTGGTGATTGATGAGTACGGGGTCACGGTGGGCATGGTCACCATGGATGATGTCGTAGATGCATTAGTCGGGGAGGCCACGGAAATGGATCAAACGGACTACCAAATCGTGGAGCGCGCGGATGGCTCCTGGTTGATTGATGGGCAATACTCCTTGATCGATTTCGAAAAGTTTTTCGATTTTGACATTTCCTATCAAAACAAAAATTTCACCACGCTAGCCGGCCTAATCCTCCATCAAAGTGGCTATATCCCAAATGTGGGAGATACGGTTACGGTAGAAAAACTCCGACTTGAAGTAGTAGACAAAGACGGGCAACGGATTGACAAGGTGCTGGTTAGCCGGATTTAATTGCTCCATATCAATTAATTGATAAAGAACATCAAGAGCGTTAAAGTCAAGGAGATGTAGAGCCTTTTTTCTTATTTGTGGTTTCGAGTGATTTCAGTGCAGCTATTTTTTCTGCTAGCCATCAAATGTCCAAACGTTAATTATCTGATAAAAAAGGAAATAACGTTGGATGGAAGTCGATAAATAAAATATGATTTTCGTATGGAACTGATCCTCCACGGCGGATTAGTCTACAACGGCGAACTGATCCGCC
>CANHCD010000065.1 GCA_947458795.1 Cyclobacteriaceae bacterium
CAGGACCGGATACTTAGAAAGTGAGGTGGTGGATTATTCTATCAAAAACTTCAAAGGCGATTTTGGACTTGCCTACCGACCCTCCCCGAATTCAATGCTGACCTATACCTACCGCATGGCCTTATTGGATAATGTATACCAGCGAGCCAATCGATTTAGACTTCAGAATTATTTGCTTCAACAGCATGCGGTGCAGTATCAATCTCCTGCTTTTTCCTTTAAAGTGTATGCAAATTCAGAGGATACGGGCAACTCGTATAACCTACGTTCGATGGCGGAGAACATGGATCGAAGTTTTAAGTCAGATGCGATATGGTATGCAGATTACGCGAATGCATTTTACTCGGCCAGAGCTTCAGGTGCTGGGGTAGGAGGTGCCCTAAATCAAGCGAGGGCCGCTGCCGATTTGGGGAGGTATGAGCCTGGGACTTCGCCGTTCAATGCTGTTCTTGCGAAACTTCAGCAAGTAAACAACTGGGATAGAGGAGCCGCTTTAAAAGTGCAGGCAGGATTAGTTCATGCCGAAGCGCAATCGAATCTTAGTCAAGCCTTTCCAACGGTTTTCCAAGACTTAAAACTCGATCTATCGGTGGGTATGGATCGAAGAACGTATTTCATCGGTTCGGATGGCAACTACTTTATCAATCCCGAAAAAGGAAATGAAATGGGTACTATTTTCTATTCCAAAACGGGTGCTTATGCTTCCATTTCAAAGAAATTGTTGGCCGACAAATTGCGACTAGGTTTTGTATTTCGGGTAGACAAAAACGATTATTTCAAGCCCACAGCAAACCCTCGCTGGACCGCACTTTTTGCACCTAACGAGTTGCATAGCATTCGTATCGGCTACCAAGAGGGCTATCGCTTTCCAAGTATTTTTGAGGCCTTTTCTACCATTACTAGTGGAGGCGTAAAGCGGGTAGGTGGGCTGCCGGTGATGTCTACTGGGGTTTTTGAAAATTCGTATTTAGCCAAGTCCATTACGGCTTTTCAAGCTGCGGTTTTAGCGGACGTAAACAAAAATGGACTTACTAAAACCCAAGCCATTGCGAATAACAAGGGGCTGTTAATTAAGAATTCGTACACCTACATCCAACCGGAGCACATTCAATCCTTCGAAGGCGGATACCGGGGAGCGCTTTTCCGGAATCGTTTGGTGGTAGATGCAGATTTTTACTTCAATCAATACGAATCTTTCATCGCGCAAATCAATGTGAACGTTCCCAAAACAGCGTTGCTAGATTCGATCCCGATTGCGCTGAATGACAAAAATTTGCAGTCCCCGTATCGGGTGTGGACCAATTCCAAATCGAGAGTAAAATCCTATGGGGCTTCTCTGGGTATGAATTACAGGATAAAATCAAGTTGGAATCTGACAGGAAACACGACCTATTCCAAACTGGATAACGCTGAAAATACCGATGGCTTGGAAGATGGGTTCAATACACCAGATTGGGTTTTTAATATGGGAATTTCTACTCCCAAACTCACCAAAAATTGGGGAGCTGGACTAAACTACCGTTGGCAAAACACTTTTTACTGGCAATCGTTTTTGGTGGATAGTTGGGTGCCTGCCTATGGGAGTTTGGACCTGCAAGTGCAGCATCGTTTTTCGTCGCTTCCGATCAGCATCAAGGTAAGCGGGACAAATATTCTGAATCAAGCCTACTATTCCTTTGCAGCCGGTCCTCAGATAGGAGGGATGTACCTGCTTACGGTAGTATGGAATAACTAGGCTTTTGAGGATGGTAACTACCTGCTAATTACTTCTTTTGAGTGAAAGGGAAGGAAGTCCTCAGCTGCGGTGTTGGACTTTTTTCATGTCTCCAGGTTTTCAATTCTGGAACAAAAAACTAATTCAAATCACTGGAAACGGTATTTTTTAAATAAGGTGTATAAATTCTGTTCAATTCCTTTTGCTCCTTAATTCAGTCCTTCTGGATTTCGCTTCTGTAGTTAAAATGGATTTGCGCTGAAACTCAGCAATGGATTCGTTAAAAATTCATAGCCTAAATTACCTCCCTCAAATTTGTCAAGTTTACATCAAATTCGTCAAAATGAGGGTTGCTCACTTGTTGAATTAATTCACCTTGGCTTTAATTTCCCTTATTTTACCCTGTTCCTCGCTTAGGATAAATGCTTTAGAAGTTGGGTGAAAATTAAAAAATGAAAAAGTAGTTAGTCTTACTTACTTTATTTCTTACTTGCGGCGAACTTAGTTTCCCAAGGTCGTTACTTCACAGTATGACCTTCAGGTTCATGTGCTCTCATTCAAAATGATAGCCTAAAGGGCATCTAAACGTATTAAACTCAATGCCTTTAAAATCTAATTTAGATTTAATATAATATTAAAAAAACACTAGATACTACACTATACCTATAGATTGAAAATGAAAACATTTCTCACCTTACTCCTTACCTTAAGTTTCGGCTTCGGCAGTTTAGCACAGGATATTGACTACTATGGTCCCAAACCTTTTGGAGAAGTTCTAAAAAGAAGCTTCGAAAAAACTTGGACACCTAAGGCTATTTCAGCCACAGGAAATATAAAGTACATGATCCTGTTAGATGCTGCCAAAACCAAAGCACTAACCTTTAGCAGTGATGCGGATATTTCGACCTTATCGATGACCCCCATTGCCAATCTGAACGCTTCTGGAGCTACTTATGGTTCGATGCTCCGTACTGTCTTCCAAATGGTGGACCTTAACGCCCCTTTAAATAAGGCTACCTCACCTTTGAGTGGAACCTATCGCCTGAACTCATTTATCCATAGCTATTTTGCCTTGAATGCAAAGGACAACAATGCGGCTATATTGAGCGATCGTGGAACTTACTACGTTGCCGCATCCACTAACACTAATAAAGGCTATCTAGGAATTACTTTTAGTGGTACTACTAGTGCTACCATCATCAAGGCAAGTAGTAAATATACGTATGATACCAGCACCTCTAGTTTTATTAAGGTAGCCAGTTGGACTGATAAATATTTAAAAATAAATGGCACTTCTGTGGAATGGACTAGTGTTGCGGCGGATGCCTCTGCTTTCTTTTTAGCAGATCCCAATGATTTGATTGATCTTGAAATTGAAATTGGTTCCGATTTTAACCCTGCATCCATCACCTATCAGCAAAATGCCTGGGCTGCTTTTCCTGCAAACATCAATCCAACGGCAACAGGTTTCTCAGATGTGAGTCAGAAGGTTGATGCTGCTTATCAAGCGCAATTAGCCGCAACTACAGCAGCAGCTACCGCTGCTTCTACGATGCTCGACAAAATAGAAACCACATTAACCAATGCTGGAGAAAAACTGAGGTATCCTAAAGCATTTTATTTAGCATTGCGCGAAAACATGCTCTCGCATATCATTGCTTCGACAGATGTTTATGGTGCTACATTAGGCGACCGCAGCAATAAATACGTGTATTTTACCAATTCCACAGATGACAGTGGCGTTCCCCATCCGTTTTTAGTAATTGCGAGCTTTGCTGCTTCCACCAGACCCAATCAATTGGTTGACGTCAATAGACCTCCTGGAGATGGACTAGGTGGTCAATATGGAACCCAAACTGTAACCCGAACTACTAAAGCAGCAGAATACTTAATAAAAGTCCCGCTAAAAAATTATGGCTTGGTAGAAACCTTGTTGGGAAATGATTTGAGCGTGATAGGAAATTTAGGAAAAGATGGCGCTGCACCGACCCAGACAGTATATAATTATGCCAGCCTTGGCTCAAATGGCATAGCGGTTGATGGAGTTCCAATTTACCCTTCAATGAACAATACGCTAGTGCACGCACCAAATGAAGCAGAAGTTACTCACAGTGGTATTCACGTAGGCCAGGGATTGGAGTTGCACTACCATGCAGATGGTCATTCTTATAGCAAAAATGGAATCAACTTATACAACCTCGCTGACTATGTAGGACGCAATCATCCACCGCTTATTGGCATGGCCTATGACGGAGTGGCCTTATTTGGTAGATATGAGGATAGTAACAATACGATGAAAGGATACAGTACCTCATTGGACCAATTTGGTGGGCACGACCACGGAGATAGTTTTGGCTACCATTACCACGCGCACACCCAAGTGGTGAGTAACCTTGAAAAAAACGGGACTACAACTACTTTCAATCAACGGTTTTTATTGGTGGGTGCTTGGAAAGGTAAAATCAATAGTATCCCTGGATTTCTACAGGTTAAGACCAATCAATTGGTAAATACTTCGTATGGTCGATACGCCGGAGCCTCCTATCAGGCAGTTACCCCCGTTACTCCGGTTACCCCGGTTACCCCAGTAACTCCGGTTACTCCCACTGTTCCTACCACCGATACTCAGGCTCCTGTCTTAGTTTTGAAAAACCCGTATAAGTTAGCTATCCCAGCCTCGGGTACTGCTGTTCTTGAGGCCTCAAGCCTAGACAATGGCTCTACGGATAATGTTGCTATTACGTCAATCGCCATTTCCAAATCCACCTTTACCTGTGCGAATCTTGGAGCGAACACGGTCACCTTTACTGCCAAAGATGCCGCTGGAAATACCGCGACTGCTACAGTGACTATCAACGTGGTCGATGAGATCAAACCTACCCTGAAAGCAAAAAGCACCTATACGATCAAACTGGACGTCGCAGGCAAGGCTACGCTGAAGTGGGAAGATATTGACGAAAGCAGCACAGACAACTGCAGCATCAAGTCACGATCGCTATCCAAAACAGACTTCACCCGCGCAAACGCTGGTGACAACAAGGTTACCTACACAATCACCGATGCTAGTGGAAATTCCAGCAGCATTGAGACTACCGTCCGCGTAGATATTGTGCTTTCAGCGCCTGAGCGGGCCAACACAGGCAATTCTATAAAAGCGTACCCCAACCCAGCCAATGAGTACTTGTATTTGGAATTTGCGGAGGGATTAAGCACAAGTGCTATCCGAGGATCTTCCTTGGTGGATGCTTCCGGTAGAGTTCTTGGCGAAATCCAACTGGAAGAGGGAGGCAATGGTCAACTCGGGTTCTCTACTCAAGAGCTCAAGGCAGGGATGTATTTCCTACGTCTAAGCACCCGTGACACGCTACATTTAATCAAATTCACCGTTATCCACTAAGCCATGAAAAAATTTCTTCCCTTCCTACTCCTTTGCCTTGGATTACTTGCTTCCTGTGCAGAAGATCCAAAATCACCTGAAGAACAGGCACTAGAAAAGTTGAGCGGTGACCAAGGTACAACGTATTCGCTGGGTACAACGGGTTATGTGAAACGAAGTCAAGTGGATGAAACTCGATTTTATCCTGGCTTTACCTTCCGAATAGATGGCGCCAACAAGACTTATACCACTAGTGGAGCTTCAGATTTATTTGAGGCCAGTGGCAACTGGGAATTTGTAGGCACCAACTTTGACAAGATCCGACTTACTGGCAGCAAGCCGGCCTCTCAGGTAGATATCTCCTTTACCAAGACGGGGCAAGACCTGGTACTGGTATTTTCTGTACCTACCCCACCAGGAGGAAGAGTTGCTGCTCTTACGGGGAGTTATGAGATCAAGCTAACGGGGAATTGATAGCATAGTCCTCCGCTTTGTTGTCGCCGTAAGTAAGCGAATAAGAGTCTGGGAGTTATGGAATTAGGTACACGTTCAGCGGTTTTACCGAGTTACAGGCTTCAAAATAGGAGAAGAATTGCCTTTTTCGCTTTTTAGCCATTTTATAATTCGTGATGCCTTTTTCATCGTTTCCGATCAGCATTAAGGTAAGCGGGAAAACTATTCTGAATCAAGCCTACTATTCCTTTGCAGTCGGTTCTCAGGTAGGAGGGATGTACCTGATTACGGTAGTTTGGAATAAATAGACTTTTGAGGACGTTAACTACTTGCTACTTTTGAGGGAAAGGCAAGCCCCGAAAGTGAGAGACTTGATTGTTTTTAAGTTTTAATAAGTAAGGAATTGTAAGCCGAATTGGAAGGGATTCACCAGCCTAATCTGCTAACAGCCAATCAAATACATTGAGATGCTTAATGCCGCTTCTATTTTGAGTGAAGGAATCGGTTGTTAATACGTATTTGGGGTAATTGTCTTTTATTTTTTCCAAGGCCGAAAATTCCCGTTCAATAGTGCTTTCGGAGGCTAATTGCCAAGCAATTTGGAAGTATTCAACTTCTCCTGTAGTGGTTTTGCATACAAAATCGATTTCTGTGTTTCGCGCTGTGCCCGTCCAAACCTTATTACCTCTTCTGATAAGTTCCAAATAAACCACATTTTCCAAAATGTGGCCCCTATCCGTCATTCGTTCTTTTCCTACCAATATGTTTAATAAGCCAGGGTCAACTAGGTAGTATTTTTCCTGCGTGACTAATTGCTTTTTGCCCTTCAAATCAAATCGATTTACCTTGTAAAAAACAAAGCAAGCCTCTAAATAACCAAGGTATTTTTCGATTGTGGAATGGTGTATGTTTTGGTCTTCTTGTCTTAAGGTAGAAGCGATATTACTAGGAGACAGATTGCTGCCAATATTGGAAGCAACAAATTTCACAAGATTACCAAAGGCTCTTTTTTCTCTTATTTCGTAGCGTTGTGATATGTCTTTTTCTATAATCGATTCATAAATCGCCTCCAAGTACGCGTAAATTTTATCGTATCCACCATTCCGTAATGCGACGCCTTTCGGTAAAGAGGTTTCATTGATATAATCAAAAAACAAGGCTTCAAAATTCAGGTATTTGTTCCCAGTATCGATTTCCCTTGCCGTCAGGTATTCTTTAAATGAGAACGGTAATATGGAAATCTCGATATAGCGCCCACTCAACAGCGTTGCTAATTCGCTGCTTAACAGAAACGCATTTGACCCAGTGATGTAAACATCTACCTTTTCTGTAGCAAAAAGGCCATCGACTAGTTTTTCAAATTGGGGAATATTTTGGACCTCATCTAAAAATACATAGTTTGGTGCGCCAGGAATAATTTTTTTCTTTATGTCAAAATAGATTTCATCCCAGGTTTTGTTCAAGTAATTTTCAGGCAACTCAAAATTGATGAATTGAATTTGCTCATTTTTGATACCGCTTTGCACTAGTTCCTCTCGGAATAATTCCAATAGAGTGCTTTTGCCGGATCTCCTCAAACCACTAACCACCTTTATTAGATCCTCGTCTTTGTAAGAAAGGAGCTTTTCTAGGTATTCTTTTCGATGGGTAAACGCTTTCATCTTGTAAAGATACGCAGTCTAGTATCAAAACCTGTAAAAAATGCAAGTTTTGATACTAGACATTGATTTTGACACGCTATTTTCGGATAGACTCCCTTCCAAATTAGCGGCACTTATTCCGTTTAAGGGGTACAAAAGAGAACCTTCCTTCCGTTTTTTTTAGGATCAAATGATTCAACGATCCTGGAATAGGCAGTAGAGAATAGTTTATGTCAGGCAAGTAGATGCCATTCACTAACCTTCATAGCACTATGTTTTAATACTAAAGCTCATTAAATCTTTCAATTGACAAATCAATTGGCTATGGATTTGGAATTTATTATTAATCTACTAAATTTGTAGACTAATAAACAAATCTATGAGCACTAACTTACACTTTGAAACTCTCCAACTGCATGCGGGGCAAGAACCTGATGCAGTTACTGGCTCTCGAGCAGTACCTATCCACCAGACGACTTCCTACGTTTTTAAAAACACGGACCATGCCGCCAACCTATTTGGCTTGAAGGAATTCGGGAACATCTACACCCGAATCATGAATCCTACCACGGATGTTTTTGAAAAAAGGGTAGCAGCTTTAGAAGGAGGGGTGGCCGCCTTGGCTACCGCATCAGGACAAGCCGCCCAGTTTATAGCCTTAAATAATCTTTTGCAAGCCGGCGATAACTTTATCAGTAGTTCCTTTATCTATGGCGGTACCTACAATCAATTTAAAGTTGCCTTTAAGCGACTAGGAGTGGAAGTTCGATTTGCAAGCGGCGATGAACCTTCGGCTTTTGAAACCTTAATCGATTCGAAAACCAAAGCCATTTATCTTGAAACGATTGGGAATCCACGGTTGAATATTCCCGACTTTGAGAAATTTGCAGCCCTAGCTCGGAAACACGATCTTCCCCTTGTAGTGGACAACACCTTTGGTGCAGGGGGCTACCTTGCCCAACCCATCAAGCATGGAGCCAATATTGTAGTTGAATCCGCCACCAAATGGATTGGTGGGCACGGCACTAGCATTGGTGGGGTGATTGTGGATGGAGGAAACTACAACTGGGGCAATGGAAAGTTCCCTCAGTTTACGGAACCTTCAGAAGGATACCATGGACTCAAGTTCTGGGATGTTTTTGGGGAAGGTAATCCACTGGGGCTTCCAAATGTCGCCTTCATCACCCGTGCTCGAGTGGAGGGATTGCGGGACTTCGGACCCTCGCTGAGCCCATTTAATTCATTTTTATTGCTCCAAGGACTTGAGACCCTTTCGCTTCGGGTGCATCGGCATGCCGAAAATGCCCTTACCCTTGCTACTTGGCTCGAAAACCACCCTTCCGTGGACTTTGTCTATTATCCAGGCTTAGCCTCTAGTCCCTATCACCTGCTTGCCAAAAAGTATTTGCAAAATGGCTTTGGAGGTGTACTGCAATTCGGTATCAAAGGTGGGGCTGAGAATGGAAAGAAATTCATCAACTCCCTTCAATTGGTAAGTCATTTGGCCAACGTAGGAGATGCCAAAACGCTGGCTATTCATCCCGCTTCAACTACGCACGAGCAACTTTCGGAAGAGGAGCAAAAACAATCTGGAGTACTTCCAAATTTGATTCGGATTAGTGTGGGTCTCGAGCATATTGAAGACATCAAAAATGACTTTGAGCAAGCCTTTGCCAAATTGAATTAAGGCCAAGAGAGCATTGAACTTTTTCTTGTAACTTGTACTCGTTATTCAGAAAATAGTTCAATGCTCAATAAAAAAACCCAATACGCTTTGCAGGCGCTTCAATACCTCATTGAACACAAGACGGAGGGGCCTATACTCATTGCCCAGATTGCGAGTGAGAAGCAAATACCTTTAAAATTTTTGGAAAATATTCTTCTTGAACTCAAGAAGATGGAGGTTTTGAGCAGCAAAAAGGGGAAAGGCGGAGGCTATTTTATCAATCAAGAGGCAATTCACACGCCACTGGCAAAGATCATTCGAAACATCGAGGGACCCATTGCCATGCTGCCCTGCGCTAGCCTGAATTTTTACGAGCGCTGCGAAAATTGCGATGAGAAAAATTGCGGTTTACATACCACCATGGTGGCGGTGCGAGATGCCACCCTGAAGGTCTTAGGTTCCAAAAC
>CANHCD010000066.1 GCA_947458795.1 Cyclobacteriaceae bacterium
AAACCTATTTCAACCTTTTGGAAGGTATCAATGTAGAGCGAAGCTTGCTCTCCCCATCCGGATGGGTACGTTGGTCCAAAGCTTGGACTGCAGAAGAAAATCGCCATGGTGACCTACTGAACAAATACTTATACCTGACTGGCCGTGTAGACATGCGTGCAGTGGAGCAGACTATTCACCGCTTGATCACCAACGGCTTTGACCCTAAGTCGGATTCCGACCCCTATCAGGCCATGATTTACACCTCCTTCCAGGAGCGAGCCACTAAGATTTCACACGTGAATACCGGCAAACTTGCAGACAAAGCAGGAGATCATGTCCTGTCAAAAATCTGTAAAACCATTGCTGGGGACGAGGCGAGACATGAAAAGGCTTACAAAAGCTTTATGTCCAAAATTTTCGAAATCGATCCAAGTGGAGCAATAACTGCATTTGAAAAAATGATGCGGAAAAATATCGTCATGCCTGCTGTCCTCATGGGCGAAGGAAGTAGCCGTCCAAGCATCTACAAAGACTTTTCAGAAATCACCCAAAAAATAGGCGTTTATACCGGCTGGGATTATGCACGCATCATCGAGCACCTGGTAGATTTCTGGAAAATAGAATCCCTAACTGGACTAGATTCTGCTGCAGCCAAGGCGCAAGACTACCTAGCCAACTTAGCGGATCGCTACATGAGACTAGCGGATCGAATCAAAGCACCAGATGAAGTCAGCCTTGCCTGGCTAAAATAAACTACAAAGTCCTTCCCTCCGAAGGACTTTTTTTTGCATATTTCCATTCCTACTTTCCCAATTCAGAATGAAATACTTTCTACTACTTCCTGCACTATGGATTGTTGGCCTGGGTACTTCCTTGGCTCAAAACGTTCAAATTAATTCCGAACGACTCCAAAAATCGCTCAGCACCTTGGCCACCTATGGCAAAAATGACAAGGGCGGCTCGGATCGGATAGCCTACTCTGTTCATGATATTGCTGCAAGACCTTTCGTCAAGCAGTTGCTCACCGCTGCAGGGCTGGAGGTGTCGGTAGATTATGCAGGGAATATCATCGGTAGAAAAGCCGGTAAAAATCCATCCCTAAAGCCCATCAGCATGGGCTCCCATATCGATGAAGTACCCAATGGAGGAGACTACGATGGCCCCGTCGGGGTAATGGGAGCGATAGAAGTAGTGCGAACCCTAGCCGAAGCAGGCATACAAACCGACCACCCCCTAGAAGTGATTGTATTCACCAACGAGGAGGGTGGCGTCATCGGCAGCCGGGCTCTAGTTGGAGGCTTAAGCGAGGCTGCACTTCAAGCCAAGAGCAATGCAGGCATGACTCATGCCGAGGGCATTCGGCTCTTGGGAGGAGATCCGAGCAAGATTTCCAGTTTAGCGCGTGCTAAGGGAGATATCGCTGCATTTTTGGAACTCCACATTGAGCAAGGAGGCAACCTGGATACCAAAAAATTGGACATTGGAGTAGTTGAAGGCATCGTCGCTATTGAATGGTGGGAGTTTACCTTCAAAGGCAAAGCCAACCATGCGGGGACTACCCCCATGGATGCTCGGAAAGATCCCCTACTGCCTGCAGCTCGATTTATCTTGGCCGTGAATGAAGTCATCACCCGAGACGAAGGGCGGCAAGTGGGTACTGTAGGAAAAATTCAAGCCTTCCCTGGCGCAGGCAATGTGATCCCTGGAGAGGTAAAGCTCAACTTGGAAATACGAGATTTGTCGTCCGAAAAAATCTGGAAGCTCTACGCAGAATTAGAGGCGATTGCCAAGCGGCTTGCACAGGAAAGTGGCAGCAGCCTAGCCGTCCAACACATCGAAGTGGCAAGCAAACCTGCCCTTGCAGACCCAGAAATTCGAAAAATCATCAAGCAGGAGGCGGAAAAACTTGGAATGACCACGCTCAGCCTACCCAGTGGTGCAGGGCATGATGCACAAGAGATGGCTCGAATTGCCCCCATGGGTATGATTTTTATCCCAAGTAGAGATGGCATCAGCCATGCCCCAGAAGAATACTCCAGTCCAGAAGCCATCGCCAACGGAGCAAATGTACTGCTGCAAACCTTACTTGAACTCGATCGAAAGTTGAGCTCAAAAAAGTAAGATTTAGCTGTCGATAATATCCTGAGAAATCAGCCGATAGATTTCGGCGAGTTGCTCGTTGTAGGCCAAAAAGTGATGGTGCGTTTCCAGCGTTTCGTAGTCTTCCCGAATAGCGGGCCCCGTTTGGGCTTTTCTTGCTCCCAGCTGTAGGCTTTTGGAGATTGACTCAATGATCAATGGCTTGAGCAGCTCTGGATCAAGTCCCTGCCGATGCAGAATGTCTTCTGCAATTCGAAGCATGTGGTTCGTAAAGTTACTCGCGAAAACTGCCGCTACATGCACCGCTTGACGGTCTTTTCCTCGTAGAATATAGACGAGTTGGGAAAGGCTTTTTGCCACCTTTTTCAGAAGCTGCAAGCTGCCTTCATCCTCGGACTCCAGTAGGAATGGCACTTCCTCAAAGTCAACCTTTTTGCCTTTGGTGAAAGATTGAAGTGGGTAAAATACCCCCACATAACTGGCGGAACTTTGGGCTAGCACCTCCATGGGAATGGCTCCTGAAGTATGCACCAAGACGCTTCCCTCGGGTAAAATCACCTGGTCTGCAACCTCAGATAGCGCGTCGTCCTTGATTGCTAAAATAAATAGCTCCGCACTACTCTCCGAGAAATCCAACTCATCCTTCGGCGTCGCAGTGTAAATTCGCTCGGTGATTTCCTTGGCTTTTTGAAGGTCTCGCGCATAGACTTCTGTGATTTCATGGCCTGCATCTTCGAGTGCTGGCGCCAAGTTCCAAGCCAAATTGCCTGCGCCAAGGATTGCTATTTTCAACTTCATCAAGAAATTAAGTCAATTTTGAGGAAAAGAAAAAGCCATTCCCAAGTACGGGAATGGCTGTAATCCATTTAGAAATCAAATTAAATATGCAGCGCTCGGTTGTCCGTAGCTGCCAAACAGGCTTCTTTGAAGACTTCGGTGTAGGTTGGGTGCGCGTGAGACATTCTCGCAATGTCCTCTGCTGAAGCGCGAAACTCCATTGCCACCACTGCTTCGGCAATCATATCGGCAGTTCGTGGTCCGATCATGTGTACGCCTAGGATCTCATCTGTACTTGCATCTGCCAATACCTTGACCATCCCATCCGTATCCATAGAAGCACGGGCACGTCCGGAAGCCAAGAAAGGAAACTTTCCAACCTTGTAGGCTCTGCCCTGGTCCTTCAGCTGTTCTTCGGTATAGCCTACAGCAGCCACTTCTGGCCAGGTGTACACCACTCCAGGAATCAATAGGTAGTTGATGTGTGGCTTTTGTCCAGCGATGGTCTCTGCTACAAATACCCCTTCCTCTTCCGCCTTGTGCGCAAGCATCGCCCCTTTTACGACATCACCGATGGCATAAATATGGGGAACGGCCGTTTGCAGGTGGTCATTTACCTCAATTTGTCCTCTATCCGTAAGTTTAACTCCCGCAGCAGCGGCATTTAGGCCATCCGTATAAGCCTTTCGACCAATGGATACAAGGACAAAGTCTCCCTTGATTTCTACGGTCTCTCCCTTCGCATTTTCCGCTTTGACAACCACTTCTTTTCCGAGATTTTCTACTCCAGTCACCTTGTGCTTGAGGTAAAACTCAAAGCCTATCTTTTTCAAGGATTTTTGCAGTTCCTTACCCAAACTTTTGTCCATGGTAGGAATGATGGAATCCATGTACTCTACCACCGAAACTTTGGCGCCTAATCGTCCATAGACAGAACCCAGTTCCATGCCGATCACTCCACCACCGATGACGATGAGGTGCTTCGGAATTTCCTTCATTTTGAGCGCCTCTGTAGAAGTGATTACTCGCTTCTTATCTATGGTAATAAATGGGAGACTTGCAGGCTTGGAGCCCGTGGCAATGATGATATTTTTTCCTTGAATATCCGTAGCAGTCCCATCGGATTTGGTCACTTTTACAGTGTGTGCATCCACAAAAGATCCAAGTCCATGGTGGACATCCACTTTGTTTTTCTTCATTAAAAACTGAATCCCATCCACATTTTGGGTGACCACCTCGTCTTTGCGGGCGATCATTTGTGGAAGGTTTACCTTGAGACCCTTCAAGTCGATGCCATGCGTAGCAAAAGTATGCGCCGCATTGTGGTAATGCTCCGAGGAGTCCAGCAAGGCCTTTGATGGAATACAACCTACGTTTAAGCAGGTTCCACCAAGGGTGGAATATTTTTCAACCAAGGCTGTTTTCATCCCTAGCTGCGCAGCTCGAATGGCTGCTACATAGCCCCCAGGGCCCGATCCGATTACGATTACGTCGTACATTGTATTGTTGTTGTACCATGTACCAGGTACTAAGTACCAGGTACACGCTGGTTAGACATTCAAACTTTTTTTGAGTTTCACGACCATATTTTGGATATGAGCCAACTCGAGTTCCATTTTTTCAACTACTTCCATTGCCACATACCCGAGTCGATTGGAAAGAACCAATTGGGTATGCAATTCGAAAGAAGACCCGAGAGAGATGGCCAAGAAGTGATCAAAATCCTTGGTTGTATTTCTCCCTGCTCCCTCCGCAATGGTAGAGGGAATAGAGATCGCACATCGATTCATTTGTGAGACCAAGCCAAACCGCTCATGAGAAGGGAATTTTTCGGTAATCTTGTAAATTTCAACTACTAATTCCATGGCCTTTTGCCAAACGGAAAGCTCCTTGTAACGATGCATTTTTTTATCAATTAGGTTAAAAAATCTTCCTTTTTCGGAGTTCAAATGAAATCCTTAGCACAATTTCCCTTGTACTTGGTACTTTGTACTTAGTACTTGGTACTTTAAACGCCAAACATCAATCTCGTCGGATCTTCGAGTAGTTGCTTTACTCGAACCAGGAAGCTCACAGACTCGCGCCCATCGATGATGCGGTGATCGTAGGACAAGGCTAGATACATCATCGGTCGGATGACCACCTGCCCGTTTTCAGCAATGGGTCGCTCCACAATGTTGTGCATGCCCAAAATAGCGGATTGTGGTGCGTTGATGATCGGTGTAGACATCATGGATCCAAATACCCCACCGTTAGTGATGGTGAAGGTTCCACCCGTCATCTCCTCAATGGAAAGCTTGTTGTCACGAGCCTTGCCAGCCAGACGCACAATCTCCTTTTCAATTTGATCGAAAGAAAGGTTCTCTGCATTTCGGATGACTGGGACCACCAAACCTTTGGGTGCCGATACGGCTACGGAGATATCACAGAAGTCATGGAAGACCATTTCGTTGCCATCGATTTGCGCATTGACAGCAGGCCATTCCTTCAAGGCCACACACACTGCCTTGGTAAAGAAGGACATAAAGCCTAGGCCTACGCCATGCTTTTCCTTAAACTGATCCTTAAACTTGGATCTTAGGTCCATAATGGGCTTCATATTGACCTCATTGAAGGTAGTCAACATGGCTGTTTCGTTCTTTACTGCCACCAAGCGACGAGATACCGTCTTGCGAAGGGAAGACATTTTTTCTCTGCGGACAGCACGAGCACCAGAAACTGAATTCACCACAGGAGCTGCGGAAACAGCTGGTGATGGTGTAGCCACAGAGGCAGGAGATGCAACAGGAGCAGAAGCAGTCATGGCATCCTCCTTGGTTACTCTTCCATCTTTGCCTGTACCTGCTAGAGTAGCAGAATCAATTCCTTTTTCTGCCAAAATCTTGGATGCAGCAGGAGAAGCATGCCCCGTTGCATAGTTTTCTGTAGTAGTCGTTGGCGCTGCTGCTGGAGCTGCTGGAGCTGGAGTACTAGCTGCTGCAGGAGCAGTTCCTCCAACTTCAATACGGCAGATCAATCCACCTATTTCCAAAACATCTCCTTCCTTTGCCACATGGCGTAAGATGCCTGTAGCCTCGGCAGGAAGTTCAAAAGTAGCCTTGTCAGAATCAACATCAGCAATGATTTCATCAAGGGTCACCTGATCACCATCCTTTTTAATCCAGTTGGCTAGGGTCACCTCGGTAATGGACTCTCCTACGGTAGGAACAACCATTTCTTTGATGCTTGACGCCGGAATAGCGGCTGCCACTGGAGCGGCTGGTGCTGCTGCAGGGACAACCACAGCTGCGGCTACCGCCGGTGTAGGAACGGTCGCTGCGGCAGTAGAAGAAGCTTCGATCACACAGATCAATCCTCCTATTTCTACGGTATCGCCTTCTTTGGCTTTGATGCGTAAGGTGCCACTGGCCTCAGCAGGAAACTCAAAAGTTGCCTTGTCTGACTCCAGTTCGCAGAGCACCTCATCCAATTGAACTTGGTCTCCGTCTTTCTTAAACCATTGTCCTACGGTTACTTCCGAGATGGATTCGCCAACAGTAGGTACTCTCATTTCTTTGCTCATGGTCTTCTATTTTTTGCCTTGGAAAAGCTCCCTCGGTATTTTTTATAGCTTAATTTAGGTAATCAACCGCCTAGCTTGCGGAGCTGGGATTAAAGGCTTAGCGCCTGTGCCACCAGTGTTTTTTGTTCTTCTACGTGTACTTTATTGTAGCCTGTGGCTGGAGAAGCACTTGGCTTTCGAGCAATCACGCGCATCGGAAGCTCCTGATAGAGCAAGCGAAGCAGGTAATTCCAATAGCCCATGTTTTCTGGCTCTTCTTGTACCCAGACTACCTCCGCTCCTTTGTAGGATTTGAGGACCTCCAAAAGCTGTGTTTTTGGCAACGGATGAAGCTGCTCCAATCGCACCAAGGCCACATTTGAGATTTTTTCCTTTTCTCTTGCCTCTTCTAGGTCAAAATACACTTTTCCGGTGCACAATACTACTCGCTTTACCTTTTTCGGATCTACTGTAGTATCTGGAAGCACTTCTCTGAATCGTCCAGAGGTAAACTCAGCGATTGGAGAAACTACCTTTGGGTGTCTCAACAAGGACTTGGGTGACATGACCACGCAAGGCTTTCTAAACTCCCAAGTCAGCTGTCTTCTGAGCATATGGAAAAAGTTTGACGGCTCCGTAATATTGGCTACCACGATGTTGTATTCTGCAGAGAGCTGCAAGAAGCGCTCTGGTCTGGCATTGGAGTGCTCTGGTCCTTGACCTTCGTATCCATGTGGGAGTAGCATCACTAGGCCATTCATTTTCTGCCATTTCGTCTCGCCTGAAGAGATAAACTGATCAATCATCGTCTGCGCTCCGTTGGCAAAATCTCCAAACTGACCTTCCCAGAGGGTAAGGGAGTGAGGATTAGCCATGGCATAGCCGTATTCAAAACCAAGAACTGCATATTCAGAGAGCAGGGAGTTGTAGATGTAAAACTGCCCCTTCCGGTCTTTCATCTCCAATAGGGAGTTGAAGGGCTGGTTGGTGTTGGCTTCGTGGATCACTGCATGGCGGTGGGAAAAAGTCCCACGCTGCACATCTTGACCCGTGAGTCGGACGGTCTTACCTTCGAGAAGCAAGGAACCATAGGCTAGCAATTCGGCAGCCGCCCAGTTCAGCTCTTTGGTCTCAAAGAACATCTCCTTGCGCTGCTTCATTTGAGCTTCAATCTGTTTGATTGGCTTAAATCCTTTTGGAATAAAGGTGATTGCCTCGGCTACTTTTTCGATTTGATCTTGGGAAATGCCTGTTTCAGGTGACTGCTCGAAATCTTCAGGCTTGGAGCGACGTAGGTTTGCCCACTCTGTTTCAAATTTGGTAGCCTGGTAAGGCAAAGGCTTCTCCTTTACCATATTCAATCTATCCTGGAGGAGCTGACGGAATTCCTCGTCCATCTGCGTTGCAATCTTCGCATCAAAGTCTCCTCGCTCGATGAGTTGCTTGGTATAAATCTCCCGAGGATTGGGATGTTTGGAAATGATGTTGTAGAGTTCTGGCTGTGTGAATTTTGGTTCGTCGGACTCGTTATGTCCATGACGACGGTAGCAGACCATGTCTACAAAGATGTCTTTGTTGAATTTCTGACGGAACTCAGCCGCCAATCTTGCAGCAAATACTACCGCCTCCGCATTGTCTCCATTCACGTGAATAACTGGGGCATCAATTACCTTGGCCACATCCGTACAGTAGATGGAGGTACGTGCATCGTCAAAGTCAGTCGTGAATCCCACCTGATTGTTGATTACAAAGTGGATGGTACCTCCGGTGTTGTAGCCTTTTAGACCCGCCATTTGAGTTACCTCATATACGATGCCTTGACCTGCTACTGCAGCATCACCATGAATCAAGATTGGAAGTGCTTTTTTGGCATCCCCCATGTACGCGTGATCAATTTTTGCACGTAGAAAACCTTCTACCACAGGATCAACTGCTTCAAGGTGGGAAGGATTGGGTGCCAACTTCAGGTGAACTTTATTATTCCCAGGAGTAACGATGTCAGAAGAGTAGCCCATGTGGTACTTTACATCCCCATCGCCCATGGTAAGATCGGGCTTGGCTGTTCCTTCAAATTCAGAAAAAATCTGCTCGTAGGTCTTGCCCATGATATTGGCAAGCACATTCAAGCGGCCACGATGGGCCATCCCGATCATGACTTCCTCTACCCCATGCTGCGCAGCAGTAGCAATGACAGCATCAAGGAAAGGAATGGTACTTTCTCCTCCCTCAAGGGAAAAACGCTTTTGACCTAGGTACTTGGTATGCAGGAAGTTTTCAAAAACTACTGCCTGATTGAGCTTAAATAGAATACGTTTTTTTTCTTCGTGCGAAGGAGCAAAAGCTAAGGCTTCTTTTTCCACCTTGGATTTGAACCAATCCAGCATTTCTGCATTGCGGATATACAAAAATTCAAAACCCATTGGACCTTCGTAGATGGTCTTTAAGGCTTGAACAATTTGATTAAGGCTCGCTGCACCAATTCCAATTTCTTTACCCGCTTCAAAGACTTTCGCCATATCTTCAGCACCTAAACCAAAATTTTCTGGATCGATAAGCGGCTTACGATCTCTACGCTCACGAACAGGATTCGTTTTGGAGCGAAGGTGTGCACGAGACCGATAGGCATGAATCATGGCGCGAACTCGAATCTCCTTAGGAAGGCTATCGACATGCATGATGGTGCCAGAAAGTCGTGCAGGCTGATTATCTGCAGCTGCTGGAACCGCAGGAGATCCAGCACCTTCGTAGTGGGTCAAGGCAAAGTCAAAGCCATCAAAAAATTCTTTCCAGCTCGGATCGATACTGGAAGAATCATTTTTATAAGCAGCATACATCTCGTCGAGGTAAGCTACGTGGGCATTAGCGATATAGGTAAATTTATCCATGGTGCATTC
>CANHCD010000067.1 GCA_947458795.1 Cyclobacteriaceae bacterium
GGAAGTATCGCCTCCCTACTGCAGCAAGGAGATCATATTTTAGCTTCCCGCTCACTTTTCGGCTCAACCCATCAGCTTCTGACCCGAGTGTTTCCCAAGTGGGGCATTACCTCCACTTATGGAGATATTTCGGATTATCAAAATTGGGAACAGCTGCTGCAGCCCAACACCAAAATGCTTTTTCTTGAAACCCCCTCCAACCCAGGACTTGAGATCATCGACCTGGAATGGGCTGGAAAGTTTGCCGAAGCGCATGGACTTATCTTGGTGGTGGACAATTGCTTTGCCACACCCTACCTACAGCAGCCCGCCAAGTGGGGTGCGCACCTAGTCACTCACAGTGCCACCAAATACATTGATGGGCAAGGCAGGGTGCTGGGAGGTTTGATTCTAGGAAAAAAAGAGCTGATCAGCGAAGTTCGTTTTTTTACCCGCCACACCGGCCCTTCACTTTCCCCCTTCAATGCTTGGATCCTATCCAAAAGCATGGAAACGCTGGCCCTTCGCATGGACCGACACTGCGAAAATGCAGAAAAAGTGGCTCGATATTTTGAAGGCTGCCCACACCTCGAAAAGGTAAACTACCCCTTTCTCCCTTCCCATGCGCAGCACGACTTGGCCATCAAACAAATGAAAGCTGGGGGAGGTATTCTCACCTTAACTGTCAAAGGAGGTCTGCAAAGAGCACAGCGCTTCATTGACAAGCTACAGATGATCTCCATTACGCCCAACCTAGGTGATAGCCGAAGCATCGTTACACATCCTGCCTCCACTACCCACAGCAAGCTTAGTGCTGAGGAGCGGCAGAAAGTAGGAATCACGGATGGCCTTATTCGGCTTTCTGTAGGATTGGAACATTACGAGGACATTCTCAAGGATGTGGAGCGAGCCCTGGAACAGTCCAAGTGATCGCGCTACCGTAATTGATTTCTAAGGACCAAAAATGGCCTCCAAGGACGGTCTGGCGCCTTGTACAACTGATCAAATGCAAAAGTACCTAAGATGAGATCAACATCTCCATCTAGGTCCAGGTCTCCTTTGGTGAGCGTAAGGAAATGATCTTCAACCTGCTCCTTCAAGGTCGATGGAGTAAACTTGCCGCCTGCACTTTGCTTGAAGTAAATGACATGCTGGTAGTCCACCTGCCGTAGATCAGGGAAAAAGGAGAGCGTCACGATATCTACGAAACCATCTTGATCAAAATCCCCAAGCTCCAGTCCACTGGCACCATACATGGGATAAAAATAAGATTCTTGATACTTCCACTTGTCATCACGCTGAAAAATCCGGAGACCGTGGTAGGACTTGAAAATTTGACTTTGGTCCGCATTGTCTCCATTTACCAGAATGATTTCGGGCTCCCCATCCTTATTGAGGTCTTCAAATCGGAAATCACTGGACCCAAAGGCAGGATGAAATGCCAGTAGTTGCTTTTCTTTAAAATCCCCTTTCCCCAAATTTTCATAGAGCGAAATTCCCTCCTTGGCTTGAGAAAATAAGACCATCAGGTCCAAATCCCCATCCTTATCGTAATCCACCGCAATGGAACGCCTTGCTCCTGGATCCTTCTTCAAGATTACCTCGGTAAACCCATTCGGCTTACTTAAAAAAATGCTCAGCTTCCCAACATGGTTTCCAAATTGGCAGACCACATAATCCTTTTTGCCGTCCCCATTCCAATCAGCCACTTCCATATCCATGGGCCGCATCAGCTGATCGATGCGAGGCACTTCTTCCCAACTCCTACCCTTTAAGTTGAACGTGGATAAAAGTCCAATCGAGTCATTGGATGGATCCATCTTTCCCATGGAAATCAAATCAAAGGAAGATGGGGAGTTCCAAATGAGATCCACTGGAGCCACACGGGTAGGCAAGGAATCAATTTGCTTAAACTTGTTTTTTGAATCCAATCGATAAATAGCCCTAAAACGATCCCCAACCCACAAATCCCCCGTTTGCGGATGAATGCGAAGCAAGGTAGTCAGGCTAGATCGTATCGCTGAGAAGACAGGTACCTCTAGCGTGAATCCAGGGATTCCTACCTGAGGTCGCTCCTTCTTTGCTTGAGGCAATGGAGTGACCGGTGCATTTTCCAAGTAGTAAGCTTCTAGCTTTTTCCAATTCTCAGGGGTGATGTAAGGCACTTTGGAGTATATCCCTTCCGGTACCCCTTCATCTTCTGGCATAGCAGTACCGAAATCCTCCTCCAAATACAAACCCATTCGCTTGCGCATATCGGGCAGCAAGGTGGTCCAAGTTTTTTGATCTAAAATACTTGGATCTGGCATCAGGTGACAGGCAGCACAATATCCTTTGGCCAATTGCTCACCCGAAAGATCCAAATCTGATTGGGATAGCTGGTAAAGGCTGGGAGGAGGTTGCTTCCGCTCAGTTAGGGGTTCACATCCCCAAACCATAGCCAAAAGAACAGTACAGAAAATACCAATCTGTCTCATAGCCAACCTACAGGACTGATTTGAATTCTTCTACCACCGCAGGATCTATCCCAAAAATAGTCGAATAGTCTAAGGCTGTAGAAGAAAAGGAGAGTTCCGGCTTCGTAAACTGATTGCTGCTCGCTTTCGGCAACTTGCAAGAAGCGTGGATTTCTTTGAGGTAGCCCGTTGCTTTCAAGGCCGGGACATGGGAAGGCTTTAGCCCACCTCCTGGCATGACAATCAGTTGGTCTTTTGCCAAATTCAGTAATTCAACCACCTGGTCTAGCCCTTCACTAAGCGAATTTTTACCTCCAGACGTAAGCACCCGTTGAAAACCCAGCTGCATAATTTTCTTTAGGGATTCTTGAAGATTTGCCGAGGCATCAATTGCTCTATGGAAGGTGCAAGGCTTGGAAGCGGCTGCGCGAAGTAGAAATTCGCAAGCGGATTCATTGACTGCACCCTGAGGATCCAATACGCCAAAGACAAAGCCATCTGCCCCAAGATCAGCCAAGAGCTGCATGTCGTGCTTCATGACCAATAGCTCCTTGGAGGAATAAACAAAATCACCGCCACGAGGACGAATCATGACAAAAATGGGAAGATCGAGCTCAGTCTTCAAAAAGCGAAGCATCCCTGCACTAGGGGTTTCCCCACCTTCAGGGAAGTTGGCGCACAATTCCAGACGATCAATCCCTTGCTGGGCCGCTTCCATAGCAGCCTGCACATTAAAAACAGGAGCTTCTAAAAGAATGCTGCTCATGGCTTAAACTGGCTACCTGCATCCACCAACACATTGCCAGATTCCGTAGCCAGGGCATAATTGAATCCAGGATGTACGGCAAAAGCACCTACTTCTCCCTCTTTGCTGATTGCAAGAAATCCTGCTTGGATGTCTTTGATATTTTTGTTTTTGGCCACCAACCTGCGTACGGCTTCTTCGCAGGCTTCTTGTGGGCTTCTCCCTTGACGCATGAGTTCTACAATCAAAAAGCTGCCGCAAATGCGAATGATCGACTCCCCCAAACCGGTAGCTGTGGCGGCTCCAACTTCGTCGTCTACGAATAGACCTGCTCCAATAATAGGGCTATCTCCTACCCTGCCATGCATTTTGTAGGCCAGCCCACTCGTGGTGCAGCTACCTGCCAATTTCCCAGAAGCATCCAGGCCTATCATGCCGATGGTATCGTGATTTTCAATATTTATGATGGGCTTGTATTGGCTAGTTACCTTCCACTTATCATATTCTTTTTGGGCATTCGGACTCAATTTTTCTTTTTCCATCGGGAACCCCTGAGCAATCGCAAACTGTCTTGCTCCTTCGCCTACTAGCATCACGTGTGGGGTTTTTTCCATAACTGCGCGAGCCAAGGAAATGGGGTGCTTTACCTGTCTGACAAAGGCCACAGTACCGCAGGAGCCGTCTCCACACATGATGGAGGCATCCAAAGTGGTGATTCCTTCCCGATCCGGCAGTCCTTGGAGTCCTACAGAAAGGTTTTCCATGTCCAACTCGGTATTCCGAACCCCAGCTTCCACTGCATCCAGGATGCTGCCCGTTTGCTTCAATTTGGCCCAGGCATCCGCATTGGCGGGGATGCCATGATTCCAAGTAGAAAGGATAAGTGGCTTCGTTCCACTGGATTTTTTCAATGGGGAGGCCTGGCTTTCTAGCGCAGCCATCCCAGGGAGTAGTAGTGCTGATCCAAGCAAGGATTGCTTGATAAACTTTCTTCTTTGCGACATGGGTTGTACTTTAGAATCTGGAAGACAAATTATCACTTTTGATCCGAATTATCCTTTCCTTTCCTCCAAATCTGAAAACAAATCCATGAGACCCTATATTTTAAAAGAAGCCAGCTGGAAATCACTCAAAACCTATCGCTATGAGCTAGCCGTGCTGCCCTGGGGAGCTACCGAAGCGCATAACTACCACCTTCCCTACGGGACAGATGTCTATGAGGCCGATGCTATAGCTGAAGAGGGCGCTCGGAAAGCTTGGGAGAAAGGCTCTAAAGTCGTGGTACTTCCTACCGTTCCTTTTGGGGTAAATACCGGACAGGCCGACATCTACCTAGACCTCAACCTCAATCCCAGTACCCAGCTACTGATACTTCAAGATTTAATTGTGGTTTTGCAGCGTCAGGGATTGAAAAAATTACTGATTCTAAACAGCCATGGAGGGAATAACTTTCAGCCCATGCTCCGGGAATTGGGACTCAAGTTTCCAGACATGCTGCTCTTCACTTGCAACTGGTTTCAAGCGCTGGACAAAAGCCAATACTTTGAAGAAGGCGGTGACCATGCGGACGAAATGGAAACTTCCTTGATTCAATACCTGCATCCAGAATTAGTGGCTCCCTTAGCTGAGGCTGGAGATGGAGCTGAGAAAAAATCCATTATCCGAGGCATTCGTGAAAAATGGGCCTGGGCAGAGCGCAAGTGGTCTGAAGTATCGGAGGATACCGGAATTGGCAATCCAAAAAAAGCCTCCCCAGAAAAAGGGAGGCATTATTTCGAAGCGGTGACCGACAAAGTTGCCGAACTAATGGAAGATATCAGCCAGGCAAAGCCTGGAGAATTGTACCGTTAATTGGCAGCGGGAGGAAGCGTCAGCGCTTTCACATTTCCCTTGTAATCAATCTGTGAAGCAGATTTTACACCTTTGGGCAAGTGAATCGAGCGGCTGGATTGCGAACCAAAGCCCGCACCATAGCTCGTATCGATTCGCTGCTTTTTGCCGTTGGCGAGCACTAACTCCATTGCCATCGCATCTGCTGGAACTTGCAAGACCCTAGTTTCCTGCTGCTTTGCCGAAAAGGCTAGAAGTTTGGATCTGTTTTGAGAAGCAACATACAGGGCTTCACCACCACTCTTCGCAAGTTTGACCAAGGACTTGGCATCACCAGGAACTGCAAAGCCGCTTTCCCTAGCAGAAACGGGGGCAAAGCCTCCCTTGCCATCTCCGAGAAACACCCAGCCCAGCGCTGCGTCTAGCCTACCGATAAATACCTCGTTTCCATAGTCATTTCCCACCATCACGAGGTCTGTATTCCCATCGCCATTGATATCTTCAGCTACGATTCCATTCATAGGGGCAATTTGAGCTTGCCATGGAAGTTCATGCAAGGTGAATTTTCCATTGCCTAGGTTCTCTACCCAAACAGAGCGGTCGCTATTTCCGATTAATCTCTTCGCATCCTTCTTCTCCTCTTCGGTAAAGAAGGTCTGTTCCGTACTCAAGGCAAAGTGCTTGTAGCGATCAAATTTTCGTCTAAACATAGGGCTTTGACCCATCAAATCGTCCCAGAAATGGGTAGGAAAGGCTTGGTGGCCTCCACCGATTTTATCTTTGTAGAATGCAAAAGCCACAGGATCCACTGAGCCATTGGCATCAAAATCCTTGGCATAAAGGGTGTAAGGTCGGTCGGCAGAGGGAGCGAAGGCATTGTTGCCCCCCATGTTGCCAACCACCCAGTCGGTATCTCCATCCTGATCCAGGTCAGCACTTACGATGGAATTCCACCAGCCGCTAGAAGCTTCCAAGCCAGTAGCCTTGGCTAATTCAAAGCGCTTCCCTGTGTTTAAGAAAAGCGTAATCGGCATCAACTCTCCTAACACGACTAAATCCACCTTTCCATCACGATTCACATCTGACCAAAGTGCATCGGTAAGCATGCCTAGATTCTCCAATTCAGGAATCCAAGTTTTGGTCACATCGGTCAACTTCCCTTTTTCATTTTTCAAAAGAAAAGACTTCTCAGGAAGTGGATACTGCCCAATGGGAGCACGTCCTCCTACAAATACATCAATGAACCCATCTCCATCGAAATCTGCCCCACGTACCACAGATCCATTCCCTACGGCGATGGAGGAACTCGGGTCCAACTTAAAGTTTCCTTTTCCATCGTTGACATATACCCGATCCTGGTATTCCGGAGCCCCAGGTACAAATTCAGCACTCCCGGACAGCAAATACAAATCCAAGTCTGCATCGTTATCCAGATCTACTAAGAGCACTCCCGTTACTTCTTGGGTAATGCTTTCACTAGCAGGAAGCAGTGCTTTTTGAGTAAAAGTTCCATCTTGGTTTTGGCTGTACCAAAGAGGCGAAAATCCAGACGAAGAACCTACTACCAGATCTTCTCTCCCATCTCCATTAAGGTCCCCAACTGCGAGGGCTGGACCAAACTGCGAAAGCTTGTGTGGGAGCGTGCGTTGCAAGTTGTAGTCGATTTTGTCTTGCTCTTGGTGGATGTAATCCATTCCTAGAGCGGTAGAAACTTCCTCAAAAAGTTGATTTCCTGGAGCTAACTCTTCTACTGCAACTGTCTTGGTTCCTGGACTAGCGGTGCTATAGGCCAAGGATAGCACTTGGTTGACTGGCACTTGTTTCATGCTATGAACTTTACCATCCGGCCACTTCACGGTAAGTTCCTCCACCACTGTTGCTGAATCCAAGCCAAAATGGACAATGGGCTCCGTGGAAGACATGTATCCTCTAACCACCTGCAATTCTTGGAAAGCCATCTTCCCTTTACCCCACTTTGCCCAGACTTTTGCTCCCAAACCCTGTGGGTTATTTTTAGGACCTTCAAGTTTAATTCTGAGGTAGCTAGGTGCCTTTTTTTGTTGATTCAGCTTATTTTCAAACACAAAAGCAGGATCATTGATGTTATTGACCACGTAATCCAAGTCTCCATCCAAGTCTAGATCCAGAATCACCGCCCCGTTGGAAAAGGAGGGCTGATTGAGTCCCCAAACCTGCCCTACATCTTCAAAAGCAAGGTTGCCTTTGTGCTTGTAGGCATAGTTTGGAATTTTAACGATGGGGATCGAATCCAATAATTGCCGTGTAGAGGCAATACTTCCTACATCGGCCCGATAATTGGCAAAATCTTTATCGGTAATGTCTCTTGGGAATCCATTGGTGATCAGAAGGTCTCGATTGCCATCGTTGTCCATATCGGCAAACAAGGGTGCCCAGCTCCAGTCCGTTTGGTACACTCCTGCTAGCATTCCCACCTCACTGAATGGAAGACCTGGACCATTGTTGAGGTGCAGCATGTTGCGTACGTACTGGTACTCGTAGCCAAACTCCTCGTTGTTGAGGTAAGTCTGGTAGACGTTTTTGCCAATGGTGGTTTTCTTGCGGTAGCTATCCTCACCGAGCATGTCGATGGTGATGAGGTCAGGAAGGCCATCGTTATTCACATCTGCCATATCGGAGCCCATGGAAAATTGGCTCTGGTGCCGCAACAAATCCTTGGTTTGATTCGTGAAGGTGCCGTTTTGATTGTTGATGTAAAGAATGTCGTTGGTGATGTAGTCGTTGCTCACGTGGATATCTGGCCAGCCGTCGTTGTTGACATCTCCAATGGCCAGACCTAACCCAAAGCCCTCGTAGGTAATTCCCGCTTCAATAGTCACGTTGGTGAAGGTCCCGTTCCCGTTATTTCGGTAAAAAGAATCGTTATTGATGGCAGAGCCATCGGTGACCTTAGCTCTGAAGTTGGTCGGTTTTGCTGCCAATTGCTCGTTGTTGAGGACATACAAGTCCAAGTCGCCGTCCAAGTCATAATCGAGGAATGCGGCCCCCATAGAATTGCCTGAGTCAGCGATACCGTACTGGCTAGCCATTTCCATAAAACTTATTTTGCCTTTCGCATCTTTGCCTTGGTTGACGAAAAGCAAGTTGTTCCGCTCTCCAGGACCTTTTTTCATGGCGGTGGCCACATAGATATCGGGCCAACCGTCTTGGTTGATGTCTACGATAACAGATCCTGTACACCACTTGTCTGCTGCAAGAATCCCTGCTTCCTCGGAGACATCAGTAAATGAAAATTCACCCTGATTCAGGTAGAGTCGGTTGGCAACTTGATTGCCTGTAAAAAAAAGATCTGGAAGGCCGTTCTGATCAAAATCAGCAGTAGCCACACCCCCTCCATTGAAGATGTATTCGTCGGTAAGGATATTGAAGCTGTCCGATTCTACGATCTCATTGGTAAACGAAATCCCCGTCTCATCCGAAGATTTGAGTTCAAAAAGGGTTTTTTCCTGTTGGCAAGACACTAAATGTGCTCCAAGAAGTACAGCTAGAAGAAGGGATGGAATTCTCATTAAGAAAAGGGGGAATTAGAAGTAGAAAATTACATTTTCCCAAGTGGAAAAAAAAGTATTGGATAGCAAACAAAAAAAAGAGAAGGCCTTTCGACCTTCTCTTTGTACTCGTATTGTATTGCCGGATTAGAATCCTGGGTTTTGCACCAAGATATCCTTTCCTACAAGGTCAATTTGATCTTGAGGGATTGGAACCCACTTGAACTTATCGGAGTACTTAGATCCACCAAGGGCAGAAGAAAGTTTAGCTCCATCGTAAGCAAAGTAGAAATCCAATTCAGCCTGGGCAGTGCCCCAACGCTGAAGGTCATAGAAACGGTGACCTTCCATACCCAATTCTAGAAGACGTTCGTGACGTACAGCTAGTCTAGCAGTATCTTTGCTTGTCCAAGCAGCAGTATAGGTGCTGATCTTGTAGTTTGCAGCAGGAGTACCATTGCTTCTCTTAATTTCAGAATTGATTGCTCTAGTACGAACTCTGTTCACATACTCACGTGCTTTTTCCAAGCTACCTACTTCGATTTCAGCTTCAGCAGCTAGCAAAAGCACGTCTGCAAAGCGGATGATCATGAAGTTGATGCCGGTATAACCTGGAGTCCATGAAGAGTTGTCCTGGAAAGTTCCTTGCTCAGACTTAGCATATACATACTTCTTAGGAGAGTAAGGACCTGCGTTTGGCTGGTTACGGATCCAAGCTTGACCTGGGTGATCC
>CANHCD010000068.1 GCA_947458795.1 Cyclobacteriaceae bacterium
CGCTCCTTTGCTCGAGAGATGGACTTGCAAGCCAAGTTTGATGTGGAGATGGATACCGATGCGGTATTGGACAAACTCGTAGATCGGATTGTAGAAAAGGTGGCGGATGATCCTGCTTTAAAAAACTGGTTGATTGTTTACGCGGAGGAACTGCTATTGGATGGAAAGTCCTGGGACATTCGAGTTGGGATAAAGGGCCTGGGTAAAGAGATTTTTCAGGAGCGGTTTAAGGCTTTTCGTTCCATTTTCCAGGAGTCTGTAGGGCAAGCTGGTTTTTTGCCTGCGCTCAAAGACCAAATTTCGGAGGTGCGAAAGTCTCTGATTTTGGAAGGCAAAGAGCAGTGGAATCGGGCAGAGGAGATTCGAGTTCAATTTGGGTTAGAATGGACCGATTTCAAAGGGGGAGGCAATAGCTTTGCTAAAAGGTTTGCAAGTCTGGGTAATCCAAAATCACCCATTCCTGAGCTTACACCCACTATGCTACGGGATTTGCCCGATGCTAGCAATTGGTTTACCAAAAAATCCCCTCATGAGGTGGCCATCTGTAGTGCTTATGCGGCTGGTTTGGGTGAGATGCTGGAATCATGGCAAGAAAAGAGCAAGCTATGGAATACCTACACCTCACTTCAGAAGAACCTGAATGCTTTCGGGGTATTTCGCAATTTGATTGTTGAGTTGCGGGATCTTAAGGATGAGGAAGGAATTCTGTTGATCTCAGACGTGAATGATTTTTTGGCAGAGATTACTCGGGAAAATGAAGCCCCGTTCTTGTATGAAAAAATCGGCAACCAGTACCAACACTTTTTGATCGATGAGTTTCAGGACACCTCTGAGTTTCAATGGTCGAGTTTCAAGCCCTTGCTGGAAAATTCCCTGGCCTCTGGACATACGAATCTTCTGGTTGGCGACGTAAAGCAGTCTATTTACCGCTGGCGTGGTGGCAAGTTGGAATTGCTCCTTTCGGAAGTTCAAAACCAGATCCACCCAGATTTTGTAGAAGTTAAAAACCTGACGGTCAATTACCGCAGTTTGCCGGGCATCATCACCTTCAATAATTCAGTTTTCCAGCAACTGCCTGGACTGATGGAATTAGGAATGGAGCGCCACTATACCTTGGATCCTAAAAACAAGCTTTCTGAAGCTTTTGAGGGGGTGGCACAGCAAGTTCCTGAGTTTAAGAAAGACGAACCATTTAAAGGCAAAATACACCTAGAATTTACGGAGAAGAGTAGTTTGGAAAAACCCGCGGAGGAGGAGAATGAAGAAGAGGAGGGGGTAGAATTGGAAGAACTGGAAAGGTTACCTGCCCTTGTGATGCAGCTTCAGGATCAAGGCTATGCCTTGCGTGATATTGCATTTTTGGTGCGTACAAATGGACAGGGCGCTATTTTAGCAGATACTTTTATGGAAGTGCAGCGCACACAAGAAGGTACAGCGTACCGTTTTGATGTGCTTTCGGAGGAATCCTTGTTTATTGATAAATCCATTGCAGTCAAGTGTGTGCTAGGTTTTTTAACTTATTTGAGTGCGCCTTCCGACCGCGTTGCCTTGAAAACCCTTTGGCAGTACTATGCCTTGGTACATGACATACCGCTGAGTCACGAATTATTTTTTGTGAGGGGACTTCCGGCGGAGTTACAAGAAAAAGAAAGTGAATTGTTGCGGATGCAAGCAAGCTTCCAACAAATGCCATTGATTGAATTGGTGGAGCAGGGACTTACGTTTCTTGGTCTTACACAAAAGCAACAGGACTTGAGCTATGTATCTGGTTTTAAGGAGGCTGTATTTGATTTTGTGAAGAAGAATCGCGCGGATCTACTTGGCTTTTTGGATTGGTGGGAGTTGAACAAAAAGAAGCGGACTGTAAAAATCCCTGAGGATCACGATGCGATGCGCATTCTAACCATCCACAAGGCCAAGGGACTTCAATTTAAGGTGGTGGTGATGCCCTTTATGGATTGGGGGATTGTGTCTTCAGGTCTTCAGGCTCCGGTCTTATGGGCTCCATTTGAAACGCAGAGCGGGTTGCAAACCGTGGTTCCATTGACGCATCAGACCCTGATGAAAAACAGTCATTTTTCTGGAGCATATGATGAGGAGGTTCGCTTATCCTATTTGGATTCCCTCAACATGTTGTATGTAGCATTTACGAGAGCTGAAGAGGCATTTTACGGCTTTAGTACCTATTCGATCTCTAAAACTAAAAAAGAACCTTCGCCGACACGAACAGGGAATCTATTGTACAGCCTTTTTTCCGGAGGATTTAAGTTTGGGGAGGAGGAAGGCTCTTTCTGGAATTCCGATACGACGACCTTTGACTGGGGGCAATGGCCCGAAGCCATCACCAAAGCGGATGAAGTAATCAAGGAAGTGCCAGCGCTTCGCTGGGATTGTATGGATTGGAAGTCCAAACTGCATACCAAGACGTACCCTTGGGATTTTTCTTCGGAGGGGATTCGTGCACGTGAGCAGCGGGACTTTGGAGTCATTATCCACGATATTTTGGCTGCATCCCAAGGATTGGAGGATGCAATCCAGCTTTTAAAGGAATACACCTTTGATGGGCGATGGGAAGAAGATACTGCTGCACAAATCAAACTGAAGTTGGAACAGCTTTTTGCGCTCCCGCAGGTGAAGTCTTGGTTTGACCCTGGCTTTCCTACGCTGACCGAGCAGGGGATTTTGGTGCCAGGAGGCATGCAAAAGCGACCCGATCGAATACTTATTGCCAAAGATGAAGCCTTGGTGATCGATTTTAAGACTGGGGTGAAGCGGGAGTCACATGAGCTCCAAGTAAGGGAATACATGGCATTGGTGGCAACCTTGACCCAGCTCCCTGTAAAAGGCTTCCTCTGTTACCTTGAACCTACTGAAATTGTTGCGCTATGACCCCTTTTTTGAAAGAAACAGCCAAAGCACTCTTGGATTCCGGTAGGGATTTGAAAGCTATCCGTTTGGTACTTCCCAACCGCCGTGCCGGTTTATTCTTTACCAAATACTTGGGAGAACTAATCGATCAGCCGGTTTGGATGCCAGAAGTGCTGACCATTGAGCAGCTGGTGTACCAGTTGGCAGGGAATACGCCTACGGATGAGCTCACTTTAGTATTTGAACTGTATGAGCAGTACTGCCAGTTGCAGAAGGATTCCGAGCCCTTTGATCGTTTTTTTCATTGGGGAGAGTTGATTCTAAAGGACTTCAATGACTTGGATCAATTTTTAGCACCAGTGAAGAAGGTGTATGCCTACTTGGCAGAAATCAAGGAATTTGAAACGGATCTTAGTTTCCTGACTGAAGAGCAACGAGCACTGATTGCACAGTTTTGGAAGGCTTTTGCACGTCAAAATGAGACAGAGCAGGAGCGCTTCCTTAAGTTTTGGCAAATTTTGGGTTTGCTGTATCAAGGATTTCAGGAGAGGCTCCAGTCGAATGGGATGGCCTATGCGGGGCAATTGTACCGGCAAGTGGCTGAAAATACTGCATCCATTGCTCCACCAGACAAGCAGCTGGTATTTGTAGGGTTTAATGCCTTTACGCTAGCGGAAGAAAGGATAATCACCCATTTTATCAAGGCTCATGGCGCCGAGATTTTTTGGGATGTGGATGCCTATTACCTAGAAGACCCCTTACAGGAAGCAGGATTATTTTTCAGAGACTACATCAAGGATCCAATTCTTGGAATAACCTTCCCCGAAAAAATTCCATCGGAGATCAAAAAGAAGGGTTCTCAAATTCACAGCCATGCGATTCCTTTAAAAACCAACCAGGCCAACTTGGTAGGGAAACTATTGGAGCAGGTGGGGGCAGATGAACCCTTGGAGGAGACGGTGATTATTCTCCCCGACGAGCAGTTGCTTTTTCCGGTGCTGCATCAGCTTCCAGAAGTGATTGCCAAACTCAATGTGACCATGGGCTATCCCATGCGAAATGCGCCAATTTATGCGTTTTTGGATGCAGTTTTGGATTTGCAGCGTTACGCTAAAAGTAAAGAGGGGCTGGTGACTTTTTACCACAAACCTGTTTTGGATCTTCTGGCTTATTCCTATCTGCAGTCTGCCGATGCAGGTTGGGCTTCTGACGCAGCTCAGAAAATCCAGAATGAAAACTGGGTGGATGTGCCCCAAAATCTTGTAAGCAAAGAAAACACGCTCTTTGCCTTGGTTTTTCAAAAGGTCGGTTCGGACTCACTTTTGGATTACTTGCTTGAGATTATTCAGTTTTTGGCCAAAGAACTTCAGGAAGATCCGACGCAGAAAAGCTATTTGTTTCAGGCCTTCAAGCAATTGAATCGGGTAAAGGAGATATTCCGTTCATCGGGCACTAAAGAACTGAAAGTAGAGTTTTTGCTCAGTTTGTTTCGAAAGCTTTTCCGGGATCTCAAATTGCCATTTGAGGGGGAGCCGCTCCAAGGCTTGCAGATCATGGGGGTGTTGGAGTCACGAAATTTGGATTTCAGACGCGTGATCATTTGCGATGTGAATGAGGGCAGTTTTCCTCCAGGTGGGGGGATTCAATCCATGATTCCATTCAATCTGCGGAAAGCATTTGGTTTGCCTGTTCAGGAGCAAAATGATGCCATTTATGCCTATACCTTTTACCGCTTGCTGCATCGTGCGGAAGAGGTGCATTTGATTTATGCCACCGCAGGGGAGCAGGGTAAATCGAGCGAAATGAGCCGGTTTATCCAGCAGATGCGGGTGGAGCTTCCCATTGCAAAGCCTCAATCCATAATGGTACCGGTGAATCTGACACCAAATCAGCCCATTACCTTGGAAAAAACTCCCGCCATGCGCACAAGCTTGGCACGCTATTTCAAGCCTGCGGGTGATGGAGCAGCAGAAAAGCGTTTTTCAGCTTCTGCGCTCAACATGTACTTAGACTGTCGCTTGCGGTTTTACCTCCGCTATGTCGCAGAGCTGAAGGAGCAGGAGGAAGTGGTAACTACGATTGACCCCATGACTTTTGGGACGCTGCTGCACCGTGGGATAGAGCTTTTGTATGAAATTCCGGAGGAGGAGACATTTCGAGCTATTGATGGGCATACCATTGACCGGCTCCTACCTCAAGTGCCTGCGGCAGTGAATACGGCATTTCGAGAGCTGTACAAAAAGCAGGAGGGAAAGGAGCTGTTGTTGACTGGGCAACTTCAAATTGCGCGGGAGGTGTTGACGAAGTACATCCAAGCGATTCTGAATTACGATAAAAAGAATGGGGATTTCCGTGTGATCGGTTTGGAGAAAGAACACTTGGCTCACCTTGAGATTGAAACGCTGGAAGGAACCAAGAAGGTTGCTCTTGGAGGAGTGATCGACCGGGTGGATATTAAAGATTCGGTGATTCGCCTTCTCGATTACAAAACAGGGAAGGACACCAAAAAAATCCCTTCCTTGGTTTCTCTTTTTGATCGAGCAGACAAGAAAAGAAATAAGGCTGGGATGCAAACTTTTCTGTATGCATTTTTCTACCAGTACCAACATCCAGACAACCATCTTCCACTGAAGCCGGGGATTATAAATATCAAAGAAATCTATTCCGAAGATTTCAATCCCTTCCTTCAGCTGGAGGAATCTGAGGTGCTCGATTACCGAGATTTTGCAGACGGCTTTGAGCAAGGACTTCGAGGTCTTCTGGAAGAAATTATGGATCCTTTGGTACCTTTCGACCAAACTGACGACAAGAAAAAATGTAGCTTTTGCGCCTACAAAGAACTTTGTGGGAGGTAGGATTGAGGCTTCAAAAGCCGGTTATTTTTATACTTTTTCGGAACTGAAATAGGGTGGGAGAGGAGAGCCTGTTGGGCTGTTGCTGTTTTGGGAATTTGAAATCAACACCTAGTTTTTAGCTCAATTGTTGACTAGGTTTAAATCCAAACGGGTGGGATTGGAATGTGAATGGGGACTGTCTAGTACCAATTTTCTGGGCCGCACTAGCCGGATGCGATCAAATGTGAGGAAAAGAGTAGCTCCAATACGACCTATCAATTTTTTTAATTTTTTATTAAATTAGTGCATTCCAAAATTTGTCTTAAAGCCTTGATTTATAAGTTAATATGAATTATTTAATCAAGCCTAAATTAGATTAATCTAAAAAAAATTAGTCTAGACTAAATATGAATCTAACGCCTAATTTTGAGATTTTCCGCTTCTTTTTTGGGTTCCAATGGTCCCAGGTTGATATGGGAGAGGTAATGGAAAGTATTTTTGAGTTGACTGCTTCCATCTAGTTTTTGCCTGTCTTCATCCACCAGCAATCGAACCCAGGATAGGATCGAATTTATTTTTAATATGTCTCGAAACGAATTTCTTTCAGTTTGAAATGTGGTGATTTTTCCCTCCCAATTCCAGGGATGAATCCGATTCATTTTGGCTAGTATTCTAAATGAACTTTTGGAAGGGTTTACTCGTAAACAGATGGATTGAGAAAGGGTGATTTAATTGTTTCCTAGTTGGTTCTGTATCTTAATTTTTGATTCTTTTTTTAGGGCATCAAAAGCTGATTTTTGGAACATCCTTTGAATTTTATTCCTTATTTTTGAGCCTCTGAACACGACTATGGCAGGACAGTCCGGTACGCGAAAGCATGTCTTCTCAAAAAAAATAGATGCCTTCTTCAAGGGGTTAGCTGATGCATGGAACTTTGTGAAGCGATTTTTTCAAGAGGTATTTGTTCCGCCCTACGAGTTTAAAGAAGTCATCCACCAATGTTACCGTATCGGGGTAGAGTCCTTGCCCTTGATTTCCTTGACTGGGTTTATAGTTGGGATTGTATTTACGAATCAGTCTCGCCCCTCCTTGTCTGAGTTTGGGGCAACCTCCTGGCTACCTTCCTTAATTGCAATTGCAATTGTTCGGGCCATGGGGCCTTTGGTAACTGCCCTGATCGCTGCCGGCAAGGTGGGTTCGGGTATCGGAGCCGAAATCGCTTCCATGAAAGTAACCGAGCAGATTGATGCTATGGAGGTGTCGGGGACCAATCCCTATAAATTTTTGGTCGTCTCTCGTGTGTTAGCCACCACGTTCATGATCCCCGTGCTGGTGATGTATACTGACTTTGTGGCCTTGATGGGTGCATTTATCAATGTGAACGCGAATGAATTGGTCAGTATCTCCACGTTTTTTGCGCAGGTATTCAGTTCGGTAACTTTTCTCGATGTATTCGCTTCAATCATCAAATCCTTGTTTTTTGGATTTACGATCGGGATGGTAGGGTGCTACAAAGGATACACTTCTTCCAAAGGAACCGAAGGTGTAGGTAAAGCTGCTAATGCAGCAGTAGTAGTTTCCATGTTCCTTATTTTCATTGAGGAACTGCTTTCGCTCCAGATTATTAACCTATTCCGAATCAAATAGCCATGGATAATCGAGAAAAAGTGGTTGTGATCCGTGACTTGTACAAAGCCTTTGGTGAGCTTGAAGTACTGAAAGGAGTGGATTTGGATTTGTACCGAGAAGAAAACCTCGTGGTTTTGGGTCGCTCAGGAACAGGAAAGTCGGTGCTGATCAAAATCATGGTTGGACTCCTGCGGCAGGATAGTGGCAGTATGGAGGTATTTGGAAAGGAAATTTCTCGACTTGGTGTTCGTGAATTGAATGAAATGAGACTAAAAATCGGTTTTTCATTTCAGAATTCAGCGCTCTACGATTCCATGACTGTTCGAGAAAACATGGAGTTTCCATTGGTTAGAAACATCAAAAACCTTACTAAAAAGGAGATTTCTTTACGAATTGAAGAACTGTTGGATGCTGTTGGTCTTCCACAAACAATAAATCAAATGCCATCTGAGTTGTCAGGAGGCCAGAAAAAACGAATCGGCGTTGCTCGTACCTTGGTGCTCAATCCGGAGATTATGCTGTACGATGAACCTACAGCTGGGTTGGACCCCATCACCTGTGTGGACATCAACAATCTGATCAATGAAGTTCGCGAGCGATACAAGACCACCTCGATAGTGATTACCCATGACTTGTCTTGTGCGAAGCAAACTGGAGATCGGATGGCCGTACTATTGGAAGGGCAATTTGGTGCCCTGGGCACTTTTGAGGAGGTTTTTCCTCATGCTGAAGATCAGCGGATTAAATCATTCTACGATTATAATTTTATCAACTCATGAATCAAGAAAATAAACGATCTGTACTTGTAGGTCTATTTGTATTGATTGGAATTGCCATCCTTGTGGTAGGAATCATGACCTTAGGTGGGCAGCAGAAAAAATTTGTGAAAGCCATCCATGTCAAGGCAGTGTTTGATGATGTTGGAGGACTTCAGCCTGGTAACAACATTTGGTTTTCAGGTGTCAAAATTGGCACAGTGAGAAAAATCAACTTTTTTGGGGACTCCCAGGTGGAAGTTGAACTGAGTGTTGAGGAAAAAGTAGTCGAGTTTATTCGTAAAAATTCCAAAGCAACCATCAGTTCGGATGGCTTGATTGGTAATAAAATCATTGTCATTTATGGAGGTACAACCGATTATCCTCCAGTGCAAGAGGGAGACCGTCTAGAGGCGATCATGCCTTTGGATACGGACAAAATGATGGAAACCTTGCAAGAAAACAATAAGAACCTGGTAGACATTACCAATGATTTGAAGGTGCTTACGGGTAAAATAGCTGCAGGAGAAGGGATTGTTGGAGCGGTAATGACTGATTCTACTTTGGCCATGAATTTCCGTACCATCCTAACCAACCTGGAGCGGGCTTCTGTAAATAGCAACAAGATGATTGCGGATTTGAACAATTTCTCGGGCAAACTCAATCAAAAAGGAACTTTGATGAATGATTTGGTAACGGATACTTCGATTGTTCCGGATCTCAAAGCTACCATGGAGAGCCTTCGCGTGACCAGTGCGAATACCCAAGCCTTAACCAAGGAATTTGCAGGCATCACCAATAAGCTCAACTCAACTGATAATTCCTTGGGCATGCTCTTGAATGACCCGGATTTCGCCAAATCCCTGAAAAAAACAATGGAGAATGCAGATTCTGCCTCCTACAATCTGAATAAAGGAATGGAAGCTTTGGAATACACCTGGCCTTTCAACAAGGGCTTTAAAAGAAAAGTAAAGGCTGAAGGAGGAAATTAATTTTCAATACCCTTCCTCATTTGAGGATGCAGTAGGCTGTAATTTTCTAGGATTGCTTTTTCACTTCCTTTAACTGATTCATATTTATTTTAAAATGCTTTCAAAGCTATGCAAGCTATAAATCCGACCACTACTTCTGCATGGAGTAAGCTAGTAGAACTTTCAAAAAAACACCAAACTAGCA
>CANHCD010000069.1 GCA_947458795.1 Cyclobacteriaceae bacterium
AGTCGTGGAAAGCCCGATTAAGGACTATCAAGTTCGGAGGGTCAAGTAATTTTTTTAGTAACTACTGATTTTCCGTGCCAAATCCATTAGCCGGTTGGCATAGCCTGATTCATTGTCATACCAAGCCACTACTTTGATCATATTTCCTTTGGTCGAGGTCAGGGCCTCATCCAATATTGCCGAGTGGGTATTGCCTAAGATATCCATGGATACGATTGGATCAGATTCCACTTGCAAATATCCTTTTAAGTCTGAAGCGGCAGCCTTTTTAAATGCCTCATTCACTTGAGCAGCAGTGACTTCTCTCGAAACCGTCACAATTAAGTCCGTCAGTGATCCATCTGGTACAGGCACGCGCATGGCCGAAGCCTCAATTTTGCCAGCGAGTGCGGGAAGGATGCGATCCAAGGCTTTGCCTGCATTGGTGGAGGTGGGAATAATGGAATAGGCCGCTGCTCTGGCTCTTCTCAAATCCTTGTGTGGGGCATCGTGTAGGTTTTGATCGTTGGTATAGGAGTGCACCGTAGAGGCAAATCCTTGAAGGATTCCAAAATTTTCATCCAAAACCTTTACTAAGGGAGCAAGGCAGTTGGTGGTGCAGGAGGCATTGGAAACGATTGTTTCTTTACCGGATAGAATTTGGTCATTGACCCCCAACACCACCATGGGAATGGAATCTTCTTGAGAAGGTGCTGACACAATCACTTTTTTTGCTCCTGCTTGCAGGTGTTTTTCAGCATCCTTTTTTAAGGTAAATCGGCCTGTACATTCAATTACAAGGTCTATGTTTAGTTTTTTCCAGGGAAGATTTTCAGGATTTGATTCCGAGAAAAGCGCTACTTTTTGTTCATTGACCTGTAAAAAATCAACTGAATGGCTGATGTTGGCATCAAACTTTCCATGTACCGAATCGTATTTTAACAAGTGGGCTATGGCAGTTGGATCAGCCAAATCGTTGATGGCCACCAAATTGAAATCCGAATTATTCAGAAGAAGCTTGGCGGTGTAGCGACCGATTCTTCCAAATCCATTGATGGCCACGCGAAGGGCAGGAGCAGTAGTGGACATGAGTATATTTTGAAGTGAATTTACAGAAAATGTCGTTCTACAGGTAAAGTAAATTTTTACTGCTTTGGTTCAGAAGATTAAGGGAGTATTGAAAAGAAATTTTCTAGCCACTTTGGGAATATAAGTTCAAGCGGCTATATTTGCACAACCATTGAAAAAACCAATTTTTGTGGGTCAAATGGTCCGTTCGTCTAGGGGTTAGGACGTATCCCTTTCACGGATAAAACACGGGTTCGATTCCCGTACGGACTACAAAAGTGCAGCATAAGGGCACTTTTTAAATTTGGTTTTTTCTTATGGTCCGTTCGTCTAGGGGTTAGGACGTATCCCTTTCACGGATAAAACACGGGTTCGATTCCCGTACGGACTACATCGAGATTCACTCGAAATTCTAATTTTACATCTTCCTTCAGGTAGAGAATAAAAAATCCCGACTTCATGTTTGGGATTTTTTTGTTTTTAGGGCTTTCGATAAATAGCTGGATAATCTAGATTAATTAAATTATACCAACTGCTCGTTTAGAAGCTATACTTTTTATATTTTCAAGCAGTTAATTCACATGAACCCATGCCCAAAATAAATCCTGTACTCCAATTTTTAGGGACCCTTTCGATCCTTTTTCTAACGGTATTCTCAGCTTGCAAAGAGAAAGAACCAGTTGACTTACGAATCACCACGCTCACCAAGGAAGAAATAGCAATTCAAGCTGAAGCAGCACGGAATTCCGTCACCCCAGTTCTCGCTGAGGGATTGAAAATGGAGGTTTGGGGAGTAGACTCCTTGGTTAAGGACCCAATTGCCATCCACGTGGCAGACGATGGATCCATCTACTATTCGCGTTCGCCAAGACGAAATAATGCTGAGTTTGATATTCGAGGCCATCAGGATTGGGAAATTCGATCCATTGCTTTACAAACCATAGAGGACAAGCGCAACTTTCTTCGCACGGAGCTTTCACCCGAGCGCTCTGCTCAAAACGAATGGCTAGCCGACTTGAATGGAGATGGTTCCCACGATTGGAAAGACATGTTGGAAGAGCGAAATGAAGTGTTCCAACTCAAGGATACAGATGGGGACGGGATGGCCGATTGGGGTCAGAAGCAGGTGTATGATTTTCACGAGGAGGTAACCGACGTGGCTGGCGGAGTGATGAAAACAGAAGATGCCCTCTATGTGGCTGCAGGACCAGACATGTGGCGCCTTATGGATACCAATGGAGATGGCCTTATGGATGAGAAAAAGTCACTTTCTCATGGCTATGGAATCCACATTGGTTTTGGTGCGCACGGAATGTCTGGGGTAGAAATGGGCCCTGACGGCAGAATTTATTGGGGCATTGGCGATATTGGATTTAATGGAAAAGGGGACGATGGGACTGAATATAACCACTCCAACAATGGGGTTATTGCTCGATCCAACCCGGATGGATCTGATTTCGAAATTTTTGCTGGAGGACTACGGAATACCCACGAGTTTGTCTTTGATCAGCACACCAACTTGATTTCCGTCGACAACGATGGGGACCATGCAGGCGAAAAAGAACGCTTGGTGTACATCACCCGAGGTTCGGATACAGGATGGCGGATCAACTGGCAGTTTGGCAAGTACCGCGACCCCAACAACAATACCTACAAGGTATGGATGGACGAAAAGATGTTTCTTCCTCGATGGGAGGGACAGGCTACCTTCATTACTCCTCCCTTGCTCAACTACGTGAGTGGACCTACAGGGATGGCTTTTAATCCTGGTGCTGGTCTAGGGGAGCGTTGGAAAGATCACTTCTTTGTGGTGGAATTTGTGGGCAATGCTGCAAGCTCTGGCTTACACGCCTTCCAATTACAGCCCAAAGGAGCTTCTTTTGAGTTGACAAAAACAGAAAAAATCGTAGGAAACTTTTTGCCTACAGGTATTGACTTTGCTCCTGATGGCTCCTTGTTTATGGCGGATTGGGTTACTGGATGGAACGATAAAGGCTACGGCCGCATCTGGAAAATGACCGATGAAACTGCCAAAGGCTGGGGGTTGCAAAAGCAAACTGAAGCTGAAATAAAGGCAGATTACAAGAAATTATCCGAGGCTGACTTGAAGTCAAAATTATACTTCGAGGATCTTCGCATCCGAAGAAAGGCTCAATTTGAGTTGGTGAAGCGAGGGAAAAAAGGATCGGACCAGTTTAACCTGGTGATTAAAGACAAGAGCAATCAACTGGCTCGTATCCATGGAATTTTAGGTTTGAGTCAATTGGCTAGACTCTCCGATAAAAGCTATGCCAAGCCCTTGGTAGCGCTCCTCCAAGACACTGATCCTGAGATCCGTGCCCAGGCAGCCAAATGGTTGGGAGATATTCGCTACAAGGAAGCGAGTAAAGAACTGATTGCGAATCTGACCCATGAAAATGCACGCGTTCGGTTTTTCAGTGCAGAAGCACTGGGAAGGGCCAAGGAGGCAACCGCAATCCAACCTTTGATTCAACTTTTGGCAGCAAACAACGACGAAGATGCCTTTTTACGTCATGGGGTTACCTATGCCTTGTCGCAAATCGGGCAAGTAGCACCTTTGGCGACTCTTTCCACGCATCCTTCTAAGGCAGTGCGAATGGGGGCAGTGATTGCCTTAAGACGCTTGCAATCTCCTGAGTTGGCTAAGTTTTTAGGAGATAAGGAGGAAGACATTGTTACCGAAGCAGCTCGCGCCATTCATGATGATTTGTCGGTACCTGCTGCCATGCCAAAATTGGCTGCACTATTGGCAACCACTCCATTCACCAATGAACCCTTAATTCGACGCGTAATCAGTGCGAATCAACGCCTGGGCAAGGAGGAAAATCTAAACTATGTGCTTGCTTATGTTGCCAAGCCAGGGATTTCAGACGCACTTAAAATTGAATCCCTAGCTACACTTGGGACCTGGGCTAGTCCTTCGGTTTTGGATCGTGTGGATGGAAGGTACCGAGGAGAAGTGACCCGTGACCCAGCCCAAATCAAACCAAAAGTAGCAGCCACCCTAGAGATGCAGGCAAAGAGTACAGCGGTTGAACTGAGACGTGAATCCATCAAGGCGATGGGCAAATTGGGGATGTCAGAGATGGCAGAGTTCTTGTTTGGCAAGTTAAAAACCGATCCTTCTCAAGAGGTAAAAGTGGAAGCATTGAACTCTTTGGTGGTGATGAATGCATCCAACCTAAGTGATGCGATCACTTATGCCATGCGCGATGTATCCGAAGGGGTGCGTGTGGCGGGCTTGGGGTTGATTGCCCAGACTTCGCTCCCCAATGACCAAAAAGTGCCTCTGCTGATGGAGATTTTGAAGAAAAGAACTCTTGCAGAGCAGCAGACAGCCCTGCTCACCTTGGGTAGTTTACCGGGTAGTAAAGATTTTAAGGAGTGGACTGCCATTTTGGAAGACTTTAAGTTGGGTAAACTCCCAGAGGGCACTTGGATTGAGCTGGAAGAAGCAGTGATGGCAACCGGTTCGGCTCCTTTAAAAGCGAGTTACGAAACTCTCTTGGAGGAAAAGGCAGGAGGGGAACCTTGGAAGAAATTTGTGGGGGCACTTGCTCCAGGAAACGCCCTAAAAGGGAGAAATATCTTTTTCCAAAATCAGACGGCTCAGTGTATTCGCTGCCATGCTTACGACGACATGGGTGGCAATGCAGGCCCTGCTTTAGACAACATAGGTGCGATTCTGTCCAAAGAGGAGCTGTTGGTAGCACTCGTGGACCCAAGCAAGCGGCTTTCTCCAGGTTACGGAAGCATTACAGTCAATTTGGTAGGCGGAAGTAAAATTACTGGGATACTCATGGAGGAAAAGAAGGAGAGCTATTGGATTCAAGTAGGAACTGAGAAAAAGGAAATAGCCAAAAAAGAGGTGGCTTCTTCAACCATGGCGGCCTCGAGTATGCCTCCGATGGGAGGTCTATTGAGTAAGCGTGAGATTCGGGATTTAGTTTCCTATCTCAGCACCTTGAAGCGTACCGAATGAAAAAACTAGGGATTTATCTCGTGCTTTTTTTAGGGCTTTTGATCGTCTCTTCCCCTTTCCTGTTGATTTATTGGGGTAGGGGAATGCTGCACGATGCGGATGTTCCACAGCGGGAGGAATTAATCCCTTCGGCAGCTAAGCAAAAGGTATTGGCCATTTTTCCTCATCCTGACGATGAGGTCACGGTGGCGGGTACGGTGATGGGGCTAAAGGCAGCTGGGCATGAGGTAATCCTGGTCTGCTTGACTCGTGGAGAGAAGGGCAACGCCGCTCAAATTCCCACCGAGGAGGAGCTGGCACGACTGCGTACGGCAGAGATGCAATTAAGTGCACAACTATTGGGAGTAAATCAATTGATCCAGCTAGATTATGCCGATGGGGGTATCGAAACCCTAGGAATGGATAGTTTGAAGTCGCTGGTACATGCCTTAATTCAGGCCCAGAAGCCCGATGTCTTACTTTCCTATGATTCCAAGGTGGGGCTTTATGGGCATTCTGATCACATGCTAACGGGAAAAGCGGTAGAGGAAGTATTTCTTGGATTCCGCGGGACAACTGATTTTGCACCCAAGCAGATGTTTCAGGTCACCTTAAGTAAAAAACAGATTGAGGTAGCGCTCAAGTTATCCGCAGGATTTCAGAAAAATTACCCAAAGGAACCTGGAAAAGGTCTTCCCGAACCGGATTTTTCCATTGGGACGCAAGCTTATTTCTCCCGAACGCTTCAGGTCATGCAGGCACATCAAACGCAGAAAAAAGTGCTCCAGGATCTGATGCCGTATCACGATCAGGTTCCTGAATGGATCTATTCCAGGATATTTGATCGGGAATATTTCAGAGAAGTGCGCTAAAAATCTTACAAGAACCCTAATTTTTCACGCACACGATTAAGGAGCGGAAGTGCAACCAACCGCGCTTTCTCCTCGCCTGCAAGCAGTCGTTTTTCGATTTCCTCCGGATGGTTCATAAAGAAATCAAATAGCTCTCTCTCCTTGGCGTAGCGCGTAATTAGCAAGTCTAGAAGTTCTTTTTTGGCATGCCCATAACCAAAATTTCCTCCTAGGTACTGTGCTCTTAAGGATTGGGTTTGTAGAGGTGTTGCAATCAAACTATACAATTTGAAGACCGTACAGGTATCTGGATCTTTGGGTTCTTCCAATGGCGTGCTGTCCGTAATGATGGCATTCACATTTTTTTTCAATTCCTTTTCGGACAAGAAAATATCCAAGATATTCTGGTAGGATTTACTCATTTTCTGCCCATCTGTACCTGGAATTAGCATCACATCTGCAGCGATACGAGCTTCTGGAAGGGTCAGGATATCCTCCTCCATCACATGGTTGAAGGTACTTGCTAGGTCTCTAGCCATTTCTAGGTGCTGCAGTTGATCTTTTCCCACAGGAACTAGGTCTGCAGAATACAGCAAAATGTCTGCCGCCATCAGTACTGGATAGGTAAATAAGCCTGCATTCACATCGGCAAGACGAGAGGCTTTATCCTTGAAGCTATGCGCATTGGCAAGCATCGGGAAGGGTGCAAAGCAGTTGAGATACCAATTGAGTTCCGCTACCTCGGGAATCCTGGATTGTCTGTAAAAAACGGTTTTTTCGATATCCAAACCGAAAGCCAACCAGGCTGCGGCTACCGCAAGTGTGTTTTGCTTCCGTATGGCGCCATCCTTTTGGCTGGTAAGTGAATGAAAATCCGCAATAAAGATGAAAGATTCTTCTTTGCTATTCTGTTCTATCAATTGAATAGCAGGAACTATTGCTCCTAAAATATTTCCTAAGTGGGGTCTTCCCGAGCTCTGAATCCCTGTTAATACTCTTGCCATTGGGTCAATTTTGATGCAAATTAACTAAATCAGGCTACATAACTGCCATATTTTTTTGTTACTTGCAGGCATGATTCGGTCGTTTTTAGTACTTTTTTCGGTGTGGTTTTTAAGTTTTCATAGCTATGGGCAGCAGCAAGCTGTGCCCAAGTTAGTATGGAAAGTGAACCGTATTGATTTGGGGACAATTTTACAAGAGAATGGACTTCAATCTGTCACATTTGACTATACCCTAAGTCAAGGAGCTGCTTTTGCTATTGAAGAAATCATGGCTGATTGTGGATGTACCACGATGAAATTTTCCAAGGATTCTATCGCGATTGGTCAGTCTGGAAAGGTTTTAGTTGATTTTGATCCTAGTTCTGCCTTTGGTTTTTTCTCTAAGTTGGTGCTTGTCAAGGGCAACAAAGGGCAGGTGCAGGACTCCCTATACATTGAAGGAATTGCAGTTCCCTATCCTTCAGATCTAGAACGCAACTATCCAGTGAAGTTGGGCCCGCTTGGCTTTCGAATGAAAAAGGTGAATATGGGGGATGTATTTGACAACGAACCCAAAGTCAAGTTTTTGGAATTCTTTAATTATGGATCAGAGCCTTTGATAAAGAAGAATTTACAGGTAAAGTCACCTGATTTTATCCAGGTGGAACAAGTACAAGAATTGGTGAGGCCAAAGGAAAGAGGTTTGTTGAAGATTAATTATTCGGCCAGTATGCGTCTTGAGCTAGGGGCAGTATCCGATCAAATCCAACTGAATTGGGGGAAGCTTGAAGCGATTGAATTGGATATTTTGGCTGATTTGTTTGATTATTTTGCACCGATCCTTAAAAGTGATTTGGAGAAAGTCCCACAATTATTTCTTGAAAAGAAGGTAATTGATTTGGGAGGAATTTCAGCCAATGCTGTTCAGCGACAGGTGATTGTACTCACCAATTTGGGGAAAGAGGAATTGGAAATTCGTAAAGTGCAGGAGAATTGTACTTGTGTGGTTGTTGAGTATCCAAAAACAAGCCTGTTGCCAGGTGAAAAAATGGAATTGAACTTGGTTTTTGACCCCATTGGACGGAAGGGTATTGATCAGCGAAATATTTATATTTTCTCAAATGACCCGGTAAACCCAGTTCAATTGTTTGTTTTGAAGAGCCGGATTGACTAGTTGATTTATCGAATGCTTCCCATTCAATTGATTCAACTGATACTTTCCTATAAATAAATTAATCTATTGATTACTAATCTACTAACAATAAAATGTGTGCATATCCATTTTCGAAATTCGTACTAGCTTTCGGTTTAGTTTTAAGTCTACAGGCCGGAACTACCTCAAGTAGCTGGGCGCAGAATGTTCCTTATTCAGGTGAGCGAATCGTAGTGGTTGCTGATGGAAATGAACACGACAAGGGGGATTGGGCAGCAACGCCACTGACTTTAGCGGTGTTGGCAGCAAAAGAAATCCAAGATCAGGTCATGGTGTATGCATTCAGTAGCCACACTTGGGGTTCAAACAAAACCCACGCGGGAGCCGATGCTCAGATGCGAGAAAGTGCTTTTTTGGGGGCTCGGAATTTTGGCTTTAAAAAGACAAAATTTATCGAAGCAGTCAATGCGCCAAACTATGCAATCATCGAAATTACGACCCAAATCAATAAAAGCTCAGCCAAAAATCCGTTGGTAATTCTTGCTGCTGGCCCTATGGATATTATTGGAACAGCTTTAGGTGAGGCAGATTCTACGAAACTCGAATTTGTTCGCATCATTTCCCATTCAAGCTGGGATCAACTGCATTCAGATAGCCCTGAGGAAGGGGAAACACATAAAGGTTGGACTTGGGAGGAGCTTCGAGAAAGTTACCAAGGAAAAGGATTGAAATTGATTGCTTTACCAGAACTAGGTGAAGGAAATTTTGAGGGACCTCTAAGCGCGTATTCTTGGCTAAATGATTCTTCGAAGAAAGAGCCGAAACCTTTCGAAAAGGGATCTTGGCAATGGCTTTACAGTCGTATTGAGGCAGCTTCCAGTGGAGATGATGTCAATCCTGAGGATGTGGGATTGCTGCTCTATTTACTCACAGGTAAGTCGAATTCGGGTATTCAGGACCTACGCGGGATTCTTGAAAACCCGAGTAAGTGGGACTAAA
>CANHCD010000070.1 GCA_947458795.1 Cyclobacteriaceae bacterium
GACCTGATTGCGCAGATCGTACACATCTACCAAAACTTTGGCTACGAAACTGAGGTGCTCGCGGCATCTGTTCGCCACACCATGCACCTGATCAAATGTGCTGAACTGGGTGCTGATGTAGTGACCTGCCCGCTCAAAGTGATCACAGGATTGTTGAAGCATCCGTTGACTGACGCAGGATTAGCACAGTTTCTTGCAGACCACGCCAAGGCTGCAAGTAAATAAGCCTCGACCTCCAATTCACTAGGACTACGCTGCCATGTACATCATCAAAGTCAAAGGAAAAGCAAAAATTCCCGATTACATTCAAGTTCGCGATGCAAATTTTGTGCTTGTCGCCTATTTCAGAGCAGATCGCCCCATGAAAAGTGTGGAAAAATTTGGATTGGAAGGCAAGGAAGAACAGCTAGAGGAATTAATCAAATCCCTCCCATTTGGGAAACTTCAAAAACTAGAACTCTAAATCCATGGATTTCAGTACGCTCCCTGTCTTGTCCATGACACAGGCCACCATCTTCCAAGGAGAAAATCCCGTCCTCAGTGACGTTACCTTTTCCGTGGAGCAACATGAGTTTGTATTTCTAATCGGTAGAACAGGAAGTGGCAAAAGCTCCTTGCTGAAAACACTCTACGCTGACCTTCCGCTGCAATCAGGACTCGCTGAGGTGGTGGGTTACTCCCTTTCTCAAATCAAAAACAAAGAGGTTCCTTTTCTACGAAGAAAAATCGGCATCATCTTTCAAGATTTCCAGCTTTTTACAGATCGCTCTGTTCATGAAAACCTCGCCTTTGTCCTAAAAGCTACGGGCTGGACTGACCCCATCTTGATCAAGGAACGAATTGGAGAAGTACTAGTCCAAGTAGGCCTGTTGGAAGCGCTAACAAAAATGCCACACCAGCTATCAGGAGGAGAACAACAGCGCGTAGTAATTGCTAGAGCTTTATTGAATAATCCTTCCATTTTACTAGCGGATGAACCTACAGGAAACCTAGATCCTGATGTGGCGGATGGAATTTTCAAATTATTCCAGGACATCAACAAAAAAGGCACTGCGATCCTTATGGCAACGCACAATCACGAACTGCTCCGCAAATACCCCTACCGGGTGCTGAAATGTGAAAAAGGAAAGTTGCTAGACAGCACCATGGACGATATCTCTTTCGCCTCCACCTTTTAGAATTGACTTTGAACAAAAAAAAATACCGATGGCCGTCGGTATTTTTTTTTGATTATTCTTTTTGGAGTTTAATTCGCCTTCACCAAATTTTCCTTAGCCTGAGTAAACGTTGGTTCAATTGCAAGGGCCTCATTGAAAGCTGCCTTGGCTTCTACCTTGGAGTTTTGATCCAAGAACACCAAGCCCTTCAAGTTGAGCGCCGCCGCTTTCATGTCCACCTGCTGCGTCTCAGACTCGGAGATTGCGAAACCAATTTTTTCATCCGCTTTAGCCACCTTCATGAGCATGTTCAAGGAATTCATTGCTTCAGGATACCGCTTCATGGAATACTGAAGGTAGGCCGACTTGTACAAACTAAAATTATCCCCCGTCAAGAGGTGTAGGCTTTCATAATACGGAAGGGCACGATCAAAAGCTCCCAATTGCTCTAAGGCGTACGAAGCAATTTCCAATGCACCTACATTCTTATCGTTGATTTTCAAAATATCCATGGCCACCAAAGCTGCAGAAGCATTTTGGCCAGCCTCGAAATACAAGCTGCCCAAGGCTTCCATGTAGCGGAGATCTTCTGGATTTCTTGCCAATAGATCGTAAAGCTTTTGTTTGGCGATTGCCAAGTCACTGTAGCGGAGTGCAGCCTGATAGGCCATCTGATCCACCATATTGAGTGCGTTTTTTACTTTAGGATCAAACTTAGGAATAGAATCGGTAGCTGTTTGTGCTAGGGCTGTACCGATGCTGAGGGCAAATAGAGAAACGAAAACTGCAATTTTCATCATGACTGAACTAGTATTTAAGGTTTTTGTATGGGGTAAAGTCCTTTTTCTTGGGCAATTTGAAGCATTAAATTTCGGGCTTCTACCGGGTTATTTTGGATTCTGCCCTCCAATATAGCTTCTTTGATCTCTTCTTTTATATCTCCAATGATTTTTGAAGGGGAAATCCCAAAGGTATCCATAATTTCCTCTCCACTCACTGGGGGCTGAAAATTACGAACCTGGTCTTTTTCTTCCACTTGTTTGAGCTTCTCCTCTACCCGACCAAAGTTATCCAAGTACTTCTGAACCTTCTTGTCGTTTTTGGAGGTAATGTCTGCTCGACACAAGGCCATCAGATCATCGATGTCATCCCCCGCATCAAAAAGCAACCTCCGCAAGGCTGAGTCTGTCACCTCATCTTTTACCAAGGCAATAGGTCTTAAATGAAGTCGTACCAGCTTCTGTACATACTTCATCCGCTCGTCCATGGGAAGTTTCAATCGTTTAAATATCCCTGGCGTCATCCGAGCCCCTTTGTCCTCATGCCCATGAAAGGTCCATCCTATCTTAGGATGAAACCGCTTGGTGGCGGGCTTGGCGATATCGTGAAGGATTGCCGCCCAGCGCAGCCATAGGTTATCTGAGGCCTGACAGAGGTTGTCCAATACTTGGAGCGTATGGTAAAAATTGTCTTTGTGCGATTTGTCGTCTACAGAATCTACCCCTTGGAGCTCGACCATTTCAGGAAAAAACTCATGCAAGAGCTTGGAGGCAAACAACAGTTTGAAGCCATAAGAAGGCTTTGGGGTTTGGATTATTTTATTGAGTTCATCAATGATCCGCTCCGCCGAAATAATTTGAAGTCGGGAAGCGTTTGTGGTCAATGCAAAAAAAGTCTCTGATTCAATATCAAAATTAAGTTGCGCGGCAAATCGCACCCCACGCATCATGCGGAGCGGATCATCCGAGAATGTAATCCCTGGTTGCAAGGGGGTTTTTAGCTGTTTGGACTTTAAATCCTTTATTCCTCCAAATGGATCGATCAATTCCCCATAGTTATCCGAATTCAGGGATATTGCCATCGCATTAATCGTGAAATCTCTCCGCTCCAAATCTTCTTGGAGGCTACCGTCTTCCACGAGGGGTTTGCGCGATTCTTGCCGGTATGATTCTTTTCGCGCACCTACAAACTCAAGCTCCCAGTCGTCTAACTTCAGCATAGCCGTTCCGAAGTTTTTGAAAACGGACAGGGGAACATGTACCTCAAAGGTTTTTGCAACTGCTTGTGCCAACTGAATCCCAGAACCCACGCAGGTGAAATCAATGTCCTTGCTAGGCCGTCCCAGAATCAAATCACGCACATAGCCTCCTACCACATAGGTTTCAAGCCCCTCTTCAGCAGCCACTTTCGCCACACGGGCAAAAATAGAATGTTCCTCTAGCCTATCCTTTAGGTTCATCCCTTCTGTATTTTTACTTCTCCTTCGGGACCTAAAAACAACTCTTTAGTTCCTGAGTGGAAAAGCGGGAATAGCAGGCTAGTTTGTACCGTTGCCTCTACTCCTGATTCTTCCTTAAAAAGTACGGGTTGGGCCATCTGAAACAAAAGTTTATTCCAGTTGGGCTCGCGAATCAATGAAAAGCGAACCAATCCATTTACCACTGCTCCTTTGGGAAGCATGGGATTTGCTGGACTTTGATAGATGGTAGGCTTGGAAGCAAATTCGACTATATCCAACGAAACTTCAGAAAAGGAAACGCAAATAGTTCGGATTTGAAACAAATCAAATAGCAGGTAAATTCCTCCTTCTACTTGTTCTTGCTCAGCAAGGGATCCTTTGCGCAAGGAAAAAATCTTCCCGCTTCCTTCTTTGATGTAAACTTTCCCTTTTTCCTTAAGTAGCGTAAGAATGTTGGCTTGATCTAGCATGCTACAAAAATAAACAGATTATCTATCTAGACTACCATCCTGAAAAATCATTCGCAATTCCCTTGAAAGCAAAAAGTAATAAGTACTCGATTAGTACCTCTACATACACCCAAGTAGCAACAAAAAAGGACAGCGATGGCTGTCCTTTTTTTATTTTGTGGTGAGAATTAACCTCTCAACCAATTGATAAAAGTCTGGTAACCTACACCAATCTCACGAGCGAAAGCTGCTTTTGTCTTTTTTCCAGCTGCTTCTACTTTCTTCCACTCTTCCATGATTTTTCCTTTTTCAACATCAGAAAAAGATCTACGCTTTCCTTCAGACTTACCAGCAGAAGTTCCATTCAAGGAAGCAATCAACTCGTTTAGGTCTGCTAAAAATTTGTTTTCAGTTAGAAACAATCCAGCAGCTTCTAATTTCTTAATTACACCATCTCTCGGGTTTACTGGTGTTACAGCGATTCCTCGTGATGCAGCTTCGTGAAGGTCAATTTTTTTACCTTCAGCGGTCACATACACAAATCCATCGGATTTTTTTAAATCTACGATAGACTCTTTAATTAATTCTCTCATGGTTTTTGTTTGTTTTATAGTTTAAAAACGACTCGCAATTTAGTACGAGAAAATTAGTATTCCAAAATGATTAATATCATTTTTAATAAAAAAATAAGATGCAGTTATTTTTTTATAGGGAATCAATTTTCATACCCTCAAAAAGTCTTTTTATTTCGATTAAACACAGATTCAAACACAAACTAAGCATAAAAATAAAATCACTAAAAAAGAGAATAGCGAGTCTAACAATCATCAAAAAAATGTGAAGTCGAAGACGTTTAAATGAATTAAACGCACAATTTGGATGAGATTTATGTATTAAAGCAAGATTTGGGTTAATACTTCTATGAAGAATACAAGCAAATGTTGTCTTACCAAATCACAACTACAAAAAGTCATAAAACAAGGATATAAATTGAATCTATTCAATTAGAAATACAAAAGGAATATCACCTAGTTAACTGATTTTGCTCATAAAAAGTCTTATAAACTATCTTTGAATTAAAGTAGAGTTTGAATTCTCAACCTATAAAAACTTAAAGTTGATATAAAGACTTTTTATTGTACAAGGATAATGTAGAAAAAACACAAAACCCATCAAGTAGTAAATAGCTAGATTCCAAGGAAATGCTTCCTGATTTTTAGTTCAGATTTTTTTAGGCTTTTCTGAAAGGAGGGTCAATTTCTTTTCCTGAAAAATTCCAAGAAGGTTAGTAAGACCTATTCATGAATTTTTCTACCTTTATACCCCATAAGAATTCAACTTATTTCTACCCCTCCACCGCTTCTTATGGCCTCAAAAACAAAGTACATTTTTATCACTGGAGGAGTTACTTCTTCCTTAGGGAAAGGCATAATCGCCGCTTCATTGGGCAAATTGCTTCAATCCAGAGGATTAAGTGTTACCATTCAAAAATTTGACCCCTACCTTAATATTGATCCAGGCACCTTGAATCCTTACGAGCATGGGGAATGCTATGTCACTGAGGATGGCGCGGAAACAGACCTTGACCTGGGACATTACGAACGATTTTTAAACGTTGAAACCTCCCAAAGCAATAACATCACTACTGGCAGGATCTACAACAACGTCATCACCAAAGAGCGTAAAGGTGAATTTCTCGGCAAAACAGTTCAGGTAATCCCTCACATCACCGATGAGATCAAAAGTAATTTCTACAAGCTTGGCCAAGATGGAAAATACGATGTAGTCATCACTGAGATTGGCGGTTGCGTGGGAGACATCGAGTCCTTACCCTTCATTGAAGCTGTTAGACAAGCCCGATGGGATTTAGGTCCTGGAAACTTTCTAGTAGTTCACCTGACGCTCATCCCCTTCCTTAAAGCAGCGAAGGAACTGAAAACCAAACCTACGCAGCACTCCGTGAAGCAACTCCTGGAAGCAGGTATTCAGCCTGATATTTTAGTTTGCCGTACCGAGCACCCTTTACCTGCAGATGTCAAACGAAAGCTAGCCTTGTTTTGCAATGTGCAGTTGGACAGCGTCATCGAAGCCATGGATGCCGAGTCCATTTACGACGTGCCACTTTTGATGAAAAAAGAGAAGCTTGACGAACGGGTACTTTCCAAACTCAATTTAAAGCCGAAGTCAAAGTTAGACTTGAAGGACTGGAAAGGCTTTTTGGGGAGGTTGAAAAACCCAACAGCAGAAGTAACCATAGGTCTCGTAGGTAAATATGTTTCGCTTCCAGATGCCTACAAATCCATCATTGAGTCCTTTATACATGCCAGTGCCGCAGCTGAATGCAAGGTCAACCTGGTTCTGCTATCTTCTGAGGAAATAAATAATGGGAATTACAATGCCAAACTAAAGTTATTGGACGGCATACTGGTTGCCCCAGGCTTTGGAGAGCGGGGTTTTGAAGGCAAAATAGCCACTGCAAAGTATGCTCGTGAAAACCAGATTCCCTACTTCGGTATCTGCCTGGGGATGCAAGTTGCGGTGATTGAATTTGCAAGAAATGTACTCAAACTAGACCAAGCCAATTCCACCGAAATGGACCCAAATACCCCTCATCCGGTCATTGCCCTGATGGAGGAGCAAAAGAAAATTGACCAAATGGGAGGAACTATGCGTCTGGGTTCGTATGCTTGTGATCTCAAAAAAGGCAGCAAGTCAGCTTTGGCCTACGGAAAAACAAAAATTCAGGAGCGCCATAGACACCGCTATGAATTCAACAACGAATACCTCGAACAAATCGAATCCAATGGCATGTTGGCAACAGGAAAAAATCCTAAAACTGGGTTGGTGGAGATTGTTGAACTTAAAAACCATCCTTGGTTTGTAGGTGTACAATTTCATCCTGAGTACAAAAGCACTGTATTGAAACCACAGCCCTTGTTTGTAGAATTTATTCAAGCGGCACTCGATAAAAAAAATAACAAATAACTGGAGCTTAAGCCCAGCCTTCCCCAACTATCATGGATAAAAATCAAGCAACAGGTTTGATCCTTTTTGCAGCGGTCATTCTCACCTACTCGATATTTTTTGCGACAACCCCAGAGATTCCGCCTGTAGAAACTACCACTTCTGCCGACACGACCACTACCACCACAGCAGTCGCTGCCACTACCTTGCCCACAGCAGGAGTTCCTGACAGCTTACTCGACCTAGAACGTCAACGTAAATTTGGTGATCTCGCTCCCTTCACCCTCGGTGAGGAAGGGTCCCTCGTGCTAGAGAATGAGGTAGTCAAAATCACCCTCTCTAACAAAGGCGGAAGCATCAAAGAGGTGCTTCTGAAAAAATATACCAGCTGGAAAAATGAACCTCTTTACCTTCTGGATAGTGCCCAAACAAGCCTAAACTACTCCCTTGATACCCGTTTGGGTCCTGTCAACCTGAATGACTTGTATTTTGTACCTGCCTTAAGTTCAGCCGATGTCGAAGGTGTAAAACAGCAAACAGTAACCTTTACTGCCAGCAGCCCAGCAGGACAATTAATTCAAAAATACACGCTGAAAGAAGGTGAGTACACCTTAGAAAAGAGTTTTGAAATCCAAGGGCTCCAGGGAATACTAACTGCAAAAGCAGTCAAAATTGACTGGAAAGATGAAATCAAATCCCAAGAAAAGGACCTTGCAGAATCCAGAAGGAAGACGCAAGTAAACTATTACTTGGCTGAAGGAACCTATGAAAACCTTGGGCTTAGCGATGATCCTGAAGAAGCGAAAGTAGCTGAACCCGTAAAGTGGATTGCCTTTTCCCAACGTTTCTTTACTGCCGGAATCATTGCAGACTCTGTATTCCAAGAAGTAAACCTTAACCAAAGCACCCCTGCCGACTCCTCATTGGTTCGTTCGATGAGCGCAAGTCTTTCCCTTCCTATTTTAGAGGGTCAGGCAAATCTCAGCTATTATTTTGGTCCAGATCAATACAAAACCCTAAAAGCCATCACCCCTGGATTTGAGGAAAATGTGGACATGGGTTACTTCTTTGTGAGCTGGGTAAATAAATACATTGTCGTCCACCTGTTCGAATTCCTAGAGAAGTACTTTGACAGCTATGGGATTATTATCATCCTGATCGTGCTTCTCATTAAAGTAGCCTTATCGCCGCTAACCTATAAATCCTACATCGGGATGGCAAAAATGCGGGTGATTAAGCCCGAAATTGATGAGTTGAAGGAAAAGTATGGAGACGATGCAACCAAAATGCAACAGGAGCAAATGAAGCTCTTCTCTCAATTAGGAGTGAGCCCACTGTCTGGATGCCTCCCCTTATTGTTGCAGATGCCCTTCCTATTTGCCATGTTCTTCTTCTTCCCCAATGCGATCGAACTGAGACAGGAATCCTTCTGGTGGGCAGAAGATCTTTCTACTTACGATGAATTCATCAAGCTCCCGTTCACCATCCCTTTTTATGGCGCTCACGTGAGTTTGTTTACCCTCTTGATGACGGTTTCTCAAGTGCTCTACGCACACTTCAATAACCAGTTGACTACCGCAACAGGCCCTATGAAAAACTTGGGATACATCATGCCGGTCATGTTTATGTTTGTTCTAAACTCTTACCCAGCAGGACTTAGCTTCTACTATTTTGTATCCAATATATTTACATTTGGGCAGCAGGCCTTGATTAAACTATTTGTTGATGATGCTAAAATCCGTCAAAAAGTAGAAGAAAATAAAGTGAAGAATGTAGACAAGAAAAAGTCAAAATTCCAACAACGACTAGAAGATGCAATGAAAGTTGCAGATGCAAACAAGAAGAAATAAAAAAAGGGGGCACATCAACTGCCCCTTTTTTTATCCCTTGCAAGTACTGCTTCACCGAGCGTATAACCAGCTGAAGCCTGCTAGTAAAATGAATATGCTGTGGACCTGGAAAGGTCAGCTATCAACTGGTTGCTGTATCCGAGTAGATGCTATTTCACTTCGTAATTGTGAATTATCACCTTATTTTTTGTTCTAAACCTTGCAAAAAAAGGAGAACCCTGCCAAAAATGGACCTGAATTTGCTTAATATTGATTTCTAAATTCCGGTAACGAACACACCATGGGAAAAACTATTGCCATTGCGAGCCAAAAAGGTGGGGTTGGAAAAACTACTA
>CANHCD010000071.1 GCA_947458795.1 Cyclobacteriaceae bacterium
ACAAAAGAATCAAATCGTTACTGACGATGTGCGCCAGTACGGCAATCCAATTCAACCCAGAAATGAGAAAATACTATGAAAACAGAGTTCAGATGGGCAAAAACAAAATGAGTACCTTGAACATCATCAGGAATAAACTGCTAGCAAGAATATTTGCTGTGATAACAAGAAATACTCCTTATGTTGAAATTCATAAGTATGCCGCATGAAAAAAAAATAAAAATTGTACTATTCCACTTGCTTTAACCTTAGAATACAGGCAGGTATCTCGTATTTCGTACTTTGTACTTAGTAGCTTGTTCCCTGGGAGACAGACCATGCACCGCCAGTAAATATTGCAGTAACTAGGGAAGGAACTGATTTTTTAGAAACTCCAAAAAGAAAGGGTTGCCAATTTGCGTCTTTAACTACTGATGCATCAGTTAATCTAAGTTGCCATACAATGACCGTTATGTCTTCAGGGCTTCCGCCTGTATTCAGCACAAAATAACAGATCTTCCCTTCTTTGGCTTCCGGTAAGTACCAATGACCATCCCCAAAAGTAAATACTTGCTTGCTCATGTCTAAGGTTTCGTAGGGGCTTTGGTTGCCATCTTGGGAACCAATTTCCAGAATATCTGCAATAGGTCCCGTATCCCCTTTATCCCCCTTCGGGCCAACTGGACCGGTAGCACCGTTGTCTCCTTTAGGACCAGTTAAGCCTGTAGCTCCAGTGAGTCCAGTATCTCCTTTAGGACCAGCAGCGCCCGCATCTCCCTTCGGGCCAACTAGACCGGTAGCACCGGTGTCTCCTTTAGGACCAGTTAAGCCAGTAGCCCCGGTGGCTCCAGGATCCCCTTGAGGACCAGAAGCACCCGTATCTCCCTTCAAGCCGGTTGGACCCGTGGCTCCGGTGTCTCCCTTGGGACCCGTGGCACCTGAATCCCCCTTCGGGCCAACTGGACCGGTAGCACCGTTGTCTCCTTTAGGACCAGTTAAGCCTGTAGCTCCAGTGAGTCCAGTATCTCCTTTAGTACCAGCAGCGCCTCTTGGACCTGCAATTCCAGTCTCACCCTGTGGACCTACTGCACCTGCATCTCCTTTAGGACCTGAAGCGCCTACAACACCTGTATCCCCTTTCGGTCCAACTAGACCCGTGGAGCCGGTGTCTCCTTTGGGGCCGGTTAGACCAGTGGTCCCCGTGTCTCCCTTTGGTCCAGCAGGGCCCTGAAGACCTTGAAGAAGGCTGGGCTTATTGCGGATTTCAGCCAGTCCTCCGACCGCATTCCAGTCTGCATTTATTGGTGCGGTAAACTGTCTAGTTCCATCTTGAAAAATGAGGCTTTTTCGTTCCCCCACGACAATATTTCGATTTAGGACTATGTTGGCAGTAGCCGCTAAGTCTCCAATTTGAATGTCCGTGGATAGCTCAGTGGATTCAATGGTATTGTTGACAAACTTTAGCTGGCCTACTTGAAGTTGATTTGCCCCATTGATCTTGAGCACCCCGTTATCTACGGTAAGTTCGGCATCGATACCCAGGGTAATGTCTGTGATGTACAGGGTCCCAGGACCCACATGAATCCCTTTCCAACGTTTATCAAAGGAACCCAGCGTATACTTGTTGTCCGTGTCTGGAAGAATATTACTTCCCACCTTTAAAAAGTCTAGGGTATCCCCCTTGGGATTTAGCACCAATTGAAGCGCTGAAATATCTTTTTTTATACTGGTTTGCTCGGTAAGCAACTGCGTAAGTGTGCCCAAGGCTTCTTTATTGATAGGGTGAGGCATGTAGCTAAGGAGCTGCTCACTGAGGATCGTAAATTCAGGCCGCACCGAAAAATTGATCTCCACTCTCAACTTTTTGATGCGCCCATTCCAAATGATATCCGAGAATACGTGTTGCTTTGGACTGGTCCCCTGCCCGATCACCAAGTTGATCATGCCATAACCATCCGTTCGGGTCGTATGAGATTCTTGGTACTCCTCCTCATTGTTTTCGTTTAACACCGTAAATTGAATGGTCACCACCTGGTTGACCAGCACTCCTCCTTGCGTGTCGCCCGTGGTGGATTGCGGCTTTTCGGGGTCGATGATTACGGCCTGGTAACTAATTCCTAGGGTTTGTGAAAATCCTCGAAAAATCACAAAAACGAGCAGCAGCATTGAGAAAAGTAGTTTCATGGCATGATTGGCTAAGGATGTAAAAAATTCAGTTTTTAGTTATTCTTTTCAGGTAAGCTTGGTTCTTATAAGTGATTTTTAAAATATAGGTGGCATGTGAGAGGGGATTGAATCTTACCTCTAGGAGTTGCTCTGCGAAATAGCTTTTTGAGAAGACCGTTCCACCCAGCATGTCGAACACTTCTACCTCCAAGTCGCCTTTGATGGGTTTGGAAAAGGAGATTGTGATCTCATCGGAAAAAGGATTCGGAAAAACCGTGACTAGTAAATTGGAAAAAGGCAGTGGTTCCTTCAAGGAAGCGAGGGTGTAGGGTTGGATAAACCCTTGAATAGCGCTGTATTTAACCCCATAATAGGTTCCAATTGCACCCGGTTGACCAACACTCGCCTGTACCGCATAGGTTCTTCCTTCGATGGAAGTCATTACAGAAAAGCCTGCCTCTCCTAAAGTTGATCGGATCAAATAGGGGCTTCTTACCTCTTGGGCCCATGAAAGAGAACAAAAAACAAAGGTAAATAGGAAAAGGAATACGGACTTGAGGGATGTGGGAATCTTAACTAACCCTTCAGAAGCAGGGCCAAATCGTGATTTTACAGTACACCACAAACGAATTTTTGTTTGAAACTCATCCCTATCGAGCGAAGGATAGGATCTAGGGTTGGGAATTACTTGCCAGTCCATTTGGACAGATTTTGAATCTTTCCCCTTTGGTAAGCTACTGCTGTTAATTGAAATCGGCCTTGGTGGATATGTGTCTGCTGACTAGCCACTTTTCTTCCAATAGAGGAAAGGCCCAGGGGATAACTCCGAGGCTCAAGTTCTAGACGATGTCCGCTGGCATCAAAAAGAGAAATGAAAACATGTACGGGACGAAAAGAAAAAACTTCAGAATTCATAATATAAAAATTTAAAGATTAAAAAATATTTATTAAATATAATTTTTTTTTTTATTTGATAAAAAATATTTGAATTTTTATTTTTTAAAATAGAATGGAAATGCCTGCCTGCGGCAGATGGGCAGGCACCGTGAAATAAGAAAGGGAAATAAAGTGGAAATAGGTTGAAATACACTCCGCCTGCCCGCCGCGGTGGGATCCGTGAAATAGGGTGGATAAAAGTGCGAAGTACGAAATTGAAACTAATTTAAAGTTGTACCGGGTACCAATTACGAAGTACCTGCTAGCCGCAGGCAGGCAAGAGATTAGACACTATGCTGCTGGCATAGCCGCATGTTTCCCAACTTCGACATTCTTCACTCAGCGTTCAGCGTTCGACATTAGCTTAAATTTCGTATTTCGCCTGCCCGCCGAGGCGGGTATTTCATACTTTGTACATTGTACTTCGTACAATCTTGATACTTATTACTAGATACTTGCTACTAAAAGTACCACTCCCTTCCCCAACATTCTACGATCCATCAGATCTTGCAAGGCCTGGGGAGCATCGGCAAGGGCATAGCGTTTTCCCACATGCTGGGCGATCGTACCCTCCTCAATCCAAGCAAGCAGCTGGCGGGTATTCTGGAAACTCGCCTTCGGTTCTAGTTTGGCAAACTGCCCCCAAAACACCCCGACCACCGAACAGCCCTTCAAAAGAGGAAGGTTCATCGGAAGCTGCGGGATTTCTCCATTTGCAAAGCCAACCACCAAGTAGCGCCCCTTCCAGGCCATGCCACGCAAAGCGGCTTCGGAAAACTTCCCCCCAACAGGGTCGTAAACCACATCCACTCCTCGCCCTCCGGTCAACTCTTTGATTCGCGTTTTCAGGTCCTCCGTTTCGTAATTGATCGTTTCCACTGCGCCCTTCTCTCGGCAAAGGGCTAGTTTTTCTTCCGTAGACGCGGCAGCAATTACGCGAGCCCCCATCAAGGTGCCCAGTTCTACTGCTGCCAAACCCACTCCGCCTGCAGCCCCTAAAACCAGGAGAGTTTCCCCTGCCTGCAGCTGGGCACGATCTTTCAGCGCATGGTAGGAAGTACCATAAGTGTAAAGCGTGGTAGCTGCTACCTCTGCAGAGAGGCTTTGGGGTATGGGAAATACCCGATCTGCATCTACGGCAACTTTCTCTGCAAAACCTCCCCAGCCACAAAGCGCAAGCACGCGCTGACCCAGCTCCAGTCCCTGTACCTCATCCCCGAGTTCAACAATAGTGCCCGCCACCTCTCCACCGGGAGAGAAAGGCAACACGGGGGTAAACTGGTACTTATTTTGGATGATCAACACATCCGGAAAGTTGACACCACAGGCCTCCACCGCGATCAATACCTGCTTGGAACGAGGAACAGGGATGGGAATGTCCAGTACCTGCAAGGTATCTGGAAGTCCAAAGTGAGTACAAACAACTGCTTTCATACGAAGAAAAGTTAGGGCGAAAAGGTGGCCACACAAAAGAAGAAAAAAAGGAGGAAAATCTTCTCGAAAGGGATAATTTTGAGACAAATTCACCCCTAAGACTTTCTTCCATGTCCGTAGCTGCCTACCTCGAAAAAAACAAAGATCGCTTTTTGCAGGAGCTCTTTGACCTCCTCCGCATCCCTTCGGTAAGTGCGGATCCCAAATTCAAAGGAGACGTCGTAGCGGCAGCCAATTTTGTCAAAAACTCCCTGGAAAAAGCGGGTGCAGATCAGGTAGAAATCTGTGAAACCCCAGGCTTCCCGATCGTCTACGGAGAAAAAATAATTGATCCAAATCTCCCCACTGTCTTGGTCTACGGCCACTACGATGTGCAGCCTGCAGATCCTTACGAACTCTGGGATTCCCCTCCTTTTGAGCCGGTGCTCAAGAAAACGGCCATCCACCCCGAGGGAGCCATTTTTGCGCGCGGCGCGGCAGACGACAAAGGGCAGTTTTACATGCACATCAAAGCCTTTGAAGCGATGATGGCCACAAGCGACCTCCCTTGCAATGTCAAGTTTATGATTGAGGGAGAGGAAGAGATCGGCTCGGACAACCTGGACAAATTTGTCCTCGCCAACAAGGAGCGCCTCAAGGCAGACGTGATCTTGATATCGGATACCCACATGATTGGTATGGACAACCCGTCCATCACAGTTGGTCTTCGCGGCATGGCCTATATGGAAGTGGAAGTGTGCGGCTCCAACAGAGACCTGCACTCCGGCTCCTACGGAGGGGCTGTGGCCAACCCAATCAATGTGCTTTGCAAGATGATTGCGTCCCTCAAGGACGAAAACGAGCACATCACCATCCCTGGTTTTTACGAAAAAGTGCAGGAACTCAGCGCGGCACAGCGGCAGCGCCTCAACGAAGCCCCTTTTGATCTTTCCGAATACAAAGGCAAGTTGGACATACAAGATGTACATGGGGAAAAGGGCTACAGCACCATCGAGCGCATTGGCATACGTCCTACGCTAGATGTGAACGGCATCTGGGGAGGCTACACCGGCGAGGGAGCCAAGACCGTGCTTCCTTCCAAGGCCTTTGCCAAAATTTCCATGCGCTTGGTCCCTGATCAGGACTGGCACGAGATCGCAACCCTTTTTGAAACTCATTTCAAAGCCATTGCTCCAGCCTCGGTAACTGTCAAGGTAAAAGCACACCATGGTGGCGCTCCTGCCGTGGTGTCTGACTCCTCCTTGGGCTACCAAGCGGCGGAGGCGGCCATGGAGGAAACCTTCGGCAAAAGACCCATTCCTACCCGTGAAGGGGGATCCATTCCGATTGTAGCGCTTTTCCAAAAAGAACTGGGCTCTGATCCCATCCTATTTGGATTTGGGCTCGACACGGATGCTTTGCACTCGCCTAATGAGCACTATGGGGTGAAAAACTACTTGATTGGCATCGAAACAATCGCTTCCTTTTTTAGACACTTTAGTGCCCTTCAAGGAAAATAAGAGTGTCCCGCCAACACACTCCAAACAAACCACGAAAAAACCTTAACCACTTAGTTTTGTTCCCTCTAGGTAAACCCTGCATTTCATGACTCGCTTCCAAAAAAATTGCCTTCTCCTCCTTGCGCTTGTGCTGCTGATCAGCCCTTGGGCACAGGCTCAGTTGGTCAAGCCGCCAGTTTGGAATGTCCGCCTGGAAGGCAAGGACCTTACGGTTGGGAAGCAGGCCACGGTGGTGCTGGAAGCGCAAATTCCCATGGGATGGTACGTGTATTCCAATGATTTCGACAAAAACCTAGGGCCCTTGTTGACCGAATTTGTTCCTGGCAGCTCAACGGATTATGCGGTGGCCGGAAAGCTTCAGGGTATCCAAGCCAAGAAGAAGTACGATGAAGTTTGGGAAGGGGACATTACCTACTTTATGGGCAAAGGCCGCTTTGAGCAGCCCGTCAAATTGCTCAGGACCTCCGGAAAAATTACTGGCTCCTTGGAGTACCAAATGTGTACGGACCTGACCGGGCAGTGCATCAACTACGAGTTGGACATAGATATTCCATTTACCGCAGCAGAAAATCCAGCTGCTACAGACGACCTTCAAAAAGAAGCAGCCGCCTTGGAGGAGGCTCCACTAAATGAAGCGAATAGCGATTCCCCTCTCACAGATGGGCCTGATTCAACTTACGTAGTAACTTCCGACTCAGCTCCTGTAGCAGCGGCTACGACGGATGAGTTTGCAGGAGAAGAAGAGACGGCTTCCCTTTGGGGCTTTATGGTGCTGGCCTTCTTGGCTGGCCTAGCCGCACTGCTGACCCCCTGTGTGTTTCCGATGATCCCGATGACGGTAAGCTTCTTTACCGGTAGATCCAAAAAACGGTCTGAGGGCATTCGCCAGGCCTTTATCTACGGCATTTCGATTATTGGTATTTATACCGTTGCGGGCACTGCCGTAGCGGCCATTCAAGGACCCGAGTTTGCAAATTGGTTGGCTACCCACTGGGCACCCAACGTCTTTTTCTTCGGGATATTTGTAGTGTTTGCCTTGGCCTTTTTGGGGATGTTTGAACTCACCCTGCCTTCTAGCTTTGTTAACAAAATAGATGCAAAAGCTGAAAAAGGAGGGCTTGGAGGGGTGTTCTTTATGGCCTTTACTTTGGTGCTCGTATCCTTCTCTTGCACAGGACCTATTGTCGGTTCGATTTTGATTTCCTCGGCAGGGGGAGAACTGGTGAAGCCCGTATTAGGCATGTTTTCCTTCGGTCTCGCCTTCGCCATTCCTTTTACCCTATTTGCCATTTTCCCCGAATGGATGCAGCGCCTTCCGAAGTCTGGGGGCTGGCTGAATACCGTGAAGGTGGTCCTAGGCTTTCTGGAATTGGCCTTGGCCTTCAAATTCCTCTCCATCGCCGACCTGGTCTACCACTGGGGCATCTTGGACCGAGATATCTTCTTAGCGATATGGATCGTGATCTTCTCTGCATTGGGCTTGTACCTCTTGGGAAAAATCAGACTTCCGCACGACTCCAAAATGGAGCATTTGGGAGTACCTCGCTTGCTACTCGCCTTGGTCACCTTTGCCTTTGTGGTCTACATGATTCCTGGACTTTGGGGAGCTCCATTGAAACTCCTAAGCGGCTACCTGCCTCCAATCACCACGCAGCAATTTAGCTTGACTGGTAGCACAACAAGCAGCGAAACATCCTCTTCCTCCACTGAAGTGGTGCTCTACGGTGACCTGCTCAAAATCCCCCACGGAATTCCTGGGTACTTTGACTACGAACAAGCCCTTGCCGCTGCCAAGCGAGAAGGGAAGCCCCTTTTGATTGACTTCACGGGACATGGCTGCGTGAATTGCCGAAAGATGGAGGAGAATGTCTGGGTAGATCCTCAGGTGATGAAGCGCTTGAAGGAAGACTTTGTGATGGTGGCCTTGTACATCGACGAGCGATTGGAACTCCCCGAGAGCAAGTGGTACACCTCCAGCTACGACGGCAAAGAAAAAAAGACCCTGGGCAAGCAAAATGCCGACTTCCAGATCACCCGATTCAACAACAACGCACAGCCTTACTATGTCATCTTGGATCACCAGGAAAAGCTCCTAGCCACTCCAAGAAGTTACAACACGGACATTGCTGCATTTGTGGAATTTTTGGATGGGGCGAAGGCCAAGTTTCAGGTCACACAAAAGTAATCAGACCCCAAAAAACCGCGGATCAAAGGGAAAATCTACCCTGCTCTTCACTTGAATCTGAGCAAAATCTCGGTGTAGGGGATTCAGCAAAAAATTGAAATCCCCAGGCACTACCGCCGAAGGTACTTGCAGCAGGCAACTTTTTTCCGCTGCTACAAATTCATCGCCGAGCTGCTGCGTCTGAAGGAGGTGGGGAAAACTATTCCAGCCCTCAGGCAAGGTCTCTAGCGCAAGCGTCTTGATGCTCACCTTGCTCGGAATTTCCAGTTCTACCATTTCGTAATCCTTGGGCAAAAGCCCTAGAGAAAGGTGCACGGCCACTTCAGCCATGGCCAAAGCTCGACTTGCCGCACAGTAAATAAGGGCCGTACCCTTGGAATTCCATCGGTTGCCAGATCGAGAAGCCCCTTCCCCCGATAAGGGATTGGCGTACTTTTTCCGCACCAAGCGATAGACCTGCATCAGACAAAGATCCCTTGGTCGATGCGATGCAGCTCCTGGATGACCAGCTCTTGGCCATAGGAATCCTTCAACAACTCCAGTGGCATCTTGCCGCCAAGGGCAGGACTAGGAGCATTGAGCCAGGATCCAAAGTCAGCAGCAGTATCAAATACCTCCAAGCCCATCACCGTCACTTCCGCTAGCTCAATGATTTTTTCGGAATGGATGGATTTGAAGAGGTAGTCCGGTTCTTTTTTGTAGCGCTGCAAGGACTTCAGCGAAATGTCCAAAAAATCCGAC
>CANHCD010000072.1 GCA_947458795.1 Cyclobacteriaceae bacterium
AACACCTACCCAACCTCCAACAAGAAAGTTCAACGGGCATGGGTCATGTACGATTGGGCAAATTCGGTATACAGTCTGGTGATTACTTCCACGATATTTCCAGTGTATTACAACAGTGTCACTCGAGCTTCAGATGGATCTGATACGGTTTCCTTCTTTGGCTGGGAAGTTGTCAATACGGTCTTGTATTCCTATTCGATCTCGTTTTCATTTCTGGTGATCGCCTTGCTTGCCCCCTTATTTTCGGGGATCGCAGATGCCGCTGGCAATAAATTGAGCTTTATGAAGTTCTTTGTGTACATGGGGGCCCTATCCTGTATTTCTCTATTCTTTTTTACGGGTGAAAACCTTGAATTTGGAATTATTTGCAGTGTATTGGCAAGTGTAGGATTTTCAGGTAGTATCGTGTTTTACAATTCCTTTTTGCCTGAAATAGCCAAAGAAGAAGAGTTTGATATGCTTAGTGCCAAAGGGTTTGCCATGGGGTACATCGGCAGTGTTATTTTGTTGATTTTTAACTTGGTGACCATTCAGTTTCCGGAATGGTTTGGGATGCCTGCAGGAAGTTTTGCTCCTCGATTTTCCTTCTTGGTGACAGGTCTTTGGTGGATTGGTTTTGCCCAGATTCCCTTCCGAGTTTTACCCAACAATCCGTACAAAAAATCAATTTCCGATGGATATTTATGGAAAGGCTACCGGGAAATAAATGCTGTGTTTAGGGAACTCCGAGCGATGCCTGTAGTGAACCGATTTTTAGCCTCTTTTTTCTTTTATTCCATGGGGGTTCAGACGGTGATGTATTTGGCCGCATCCTTTGGAGATAAAGAGCTCGGGATGCCTGGCGACCAACTGATCTTGACGGTGTTGATTATTCAATTAGTAGCCATAGCAGGAAGTTACTTTTTTGCTTTTGTATCTCGAAAATTTGGGAATAAAACCAGCATGGTGACCATGATCCTAATCTGGATGGGCATTTGCGTTGCTGCCTATTTTGTCCATTCGGTCTACCAATTTTATACGCTTGCCTTCGTGGTGGGCCTAGTCATGGGTGGGATTCAGTCGCTCTCACGTTCAACGTATGCTAAACTCATTCCAACCACAACTACGGACCATGCTTCTTTTTTCAGTTTCTTTGACCTGACAGAAAAAGTTGCTGTTGTCCTTGGTACCGCTACCTATGGAGCCATTGAACAGTTGACAGGTAGCATGCGGAATTCAGCCTTGTTTCTAGTCATTTTCTTTGTGCTTGGAATGATCTTTTTGAGCAGGTTGAAATTACCCGAGAGAAAATCGCTTTCGCCTTCGGCCTAACCAATGTTGAAAATTCTTTCGGCTTCGGAGATTGCCAATTTGGATCAAATCCACTTGGAAAAGCTGGGGGTTTCCAATCATGCCTTTATGGAGCTTGTGGCGCAGCGCTTTGTAGATTGGTTTCAATCGCAGGGCTTTCCTTCCACTACTCCGGTGGTGGTTTGTGCTGGAGCAGGCAATAACGGTGGAGACGGTCTTGCCATTGCTCGGATCCTCTACTCACTAGGATTCTCCGTCGAGGTAGCTACCTGCTTTTCTGCGAATGCCAATTTATCCACCGACTGCAAACAGAACCTTTCGCTACTTCCCTCACAAATTTCTACTTACTCCTTGGGGGATTCTCCCTTGCCGAATGGAGGCATCCTGATAGATGCTTATTTGGGGATTGGATGCAAAGGCCTACTCCGAGAGGAAGCGAAAGAGCGAATCCAAATTATAAATTCTTTCGGAGGTACAATTATTTCATTAGACCTTCCTAGCGGGTTGCCAGCCGATACAATTCTATCTGGAGTAGCGGTAAAAGCGGACCTGACTGTCACTTTAGGATTCCCAAAGTTGTCTCTCCTCCTCCCAGAGCATGCCGAATACACCGGTAGGCTCGAGGTGCTCGATATAGGCTTTACCGAAGAGGAATTGGAGGAATTCTCATCTACCACCTTTTTCTTGAAAGAGAAGGATGTACTGCCGCTCCATCGAAGGTTTCACCGTTTTGCACACAAGGGAGATTTTGGCAAGGTACTTCTGGTAGCGGGCAGCAAAGGAAAAATTGGGGCCGCTATTTTGGCCGCCAAAGCCGCATTTCGTACGGGCTCTGGTTTGGTGACTTGCTTGGTTCCTGAGGAGGAGCGCGGTGCCCTTGCCGCAGCGGTGCCTGAAACCATGTGTGTGTTTGGGGAGCAGCAGGAGTTCTCATCTTACGATGCGATTGGACTTGGGCCTGGATTGGGTCTGAGCCAAGGTGAACTGCTAAAAAAGATTTTAGGCGCTACTCACAAGCCAGTTGTATTGGATGCCGATGCGCTGAATTGCTTGGCATTAGATCTCAGTATTTGGGCTCTGATTCCCAAGGGGAGTATCCTTACCCCTCACTTGAAGGAATTTGATCGCATATTTGGACCTTCCACTACGCATCTAGAGCGAATGGCTAAGGCCAAAGTCCGCTGCCTTAACTACGGAATTAATGTAGTGCTCAAAGGGGCCAATTCCCTCTGCAGCCTTGCAGATGGGAGACAAGTGTTTAACTCTTCTGGGAGCAAGTACATGGCTACAGCAGGGATGGGCGATGTCCTAACTGGCATGCTTACTTCCTACTTGGGGCAAGGTTATTCCCCGGAAAATGCGGTTCTTTGCGGAGTCTTTCACCATGGGCTGGCTGGTGAACTTGCTGGTGAGCACTATTTACGCGGTACAATGGCTCATGATTTGATTGAAGCCATACCACATACCTATCTTCGCATCGGCCTAGACTAGTTAAGCGCCTTCTATTTCCACCTTATTTCCCTTCTATTTCCACTTTATTTCCATCCTATTTCCACTTTATTTCCTTTCTATTTCCATTTTTAAATTTTCCATGAAACAAGAGAAAGCCTTACTCTGGACCTTGGCAGCCATCAACTTTATCCATATCGTGGATTTCATGATGTTGATGCCGCTCGGCCCGCAACTGATGCGTTTGTTTGAAATCAGTCCCAGTGAGTTTGCTCTTTTAGTTTCTTCCTACACCTTCAGTGCTGGAGCCTCCAGTTTCTTTGGAGCCTTTATCTTGGATCGTTTTGACCGGAAAAAGATTTTAATTTGGGTGTATGTGGGCTTCACTTTAGGGACACTTGCCTGTGCATTGTCTCCAAGTTACCCTATTTTGCTGCTGGCGAGGGTGGTGTCTGGAATTTTTGGAGGGCTGACCTCTGCCTTGATTTTAGCCATCATTGGGGATGTGGTGCCTGATGAGCGCCGTGGAAGAGCCATGGGCTTGGTGATGTCTGCCTTTTCCTTTGCCTCAGTGATGGGCGTGCCTTTGGGTCTCTTTTTGGCAAGCTTATCCGATTGGCATACGCCTTTCTATATTTTAGCTGCTTTGTCCATTGTGAGCATGGGGATGATTGTAAAGTATATTCCTTCCATCACAGGACACGTGAACAGTGATGTGAAGCGCCCCCATCCTTTTGAAGTGATCAGCCGGGTTACCAGCAATCCAAATCAAATGCGAGCCATCAGCCTTTCCATCATGATGATGCTCGGGCAATTTATGATTATCCCTTTTCTAAGTCCTTACAATGTGGCCAATGTGGGCTTTACGGAATTGCAGCTCACCTATGTGTACATGGCAGGGGGAGCTTTCACCATGTTTACCTCTCCTTGGGTGGGGAAGCTAGCGGACAAACATGGGAAGTTGAAGATCTTTACGATTTTCATGGTACTTAATCTAATTCCGATTGCAATCATTACCCACCTGGGTGTGACCCCGATAGCCTTGGTGCTGGTGGTGACCACCTTCTTTTTTGTAACCTCCAACGGGCGCTATGTCCCAGCGGCAGCCTTGGTTACGGGCACCGCGCAACCTGAAAATCGCGGTAGTTTTTTGAGTTTCAATTCTGCCGTGCAGCAGCTGGCAGCTGGATTTGCTTCCTTGCTAGCAGGCTTCTTGATTGGAGAGAATGAGTTGGGGCAATTGACCAATTTCAATTACGTGGGTTATTTGGCGATTTTCTTCAGCCTGATATGCATTCCCTTGGCTTGGCGTATCAAAGTGGTCAGCTAAAAAAAACGCCTCCAAAATTGAATTCTGGAGGCGTTTTTAATGATTGGAATTCCTTAGAATTCTGCATTTCCAGGGGTTCTTGGGAAGGCAATCACATCACGGATATTTCCCATGCCTGTGACAAACAATACCATCCGCTCAAACCCGAGTCCAAAGCCTGCGTGAGGCGTAGCGCCAAATCTACGAGTATCAAGGTACCAGCTAAGTTCTTCGGTAGGAATGTGCATTTCTTCCATGCGTTGGCTGAGCTTATCTAGCCTTTCTTCCCGCTGAGATCCACCTACGATCTCTCCAATGCCAGGAAACAAAATGTCCATGGCAGCTACCGTTTTTCCGTCCTCATTTTGACGCATGTAGAAGGCCTTGATGCCTTTCGGGTAGTCGGTGAGGATGACAGGTTTTTTGAAATGCTTTTCTACCAAGTAGCGCTCGTGTTCGGATTGTAAATCTGTGCCCCATTCCTCGATGAGGTAGGAGAATTTCTTCTTTTTGTTGTGGTTGGAGTTTCGTAGGATATCGATCGCCTCGGTGTAGGTCAGACGCACAAAGTCGTTTTCGATTACAAACTTCAGCTTATCCAGAAGGCCCAATTCTGCCCGCTGTTCGGTAGGCTTGGTTTGCTCCTCTTCTGCAGCGCGCTGATCCAAAAAGGCTAAGTCCTCAGTGCAATGGTCAAGTGCGTAGCGAATGACGTATTTCAAGAAGTCTTCGGCCAAGTTCTGGTTGTCCTCGGCGTCATAGAATGCCATTTCAGGTTCGATCATCCAAAACTCCGCCAGGTGGCGTGTAGTGTTTGAGTTTTCTGCGCGGAAGGTAGGTCCAAAGGTGTACACCTCGGCCAAGGCCATGGCAGCAAGTTCTCCTTCCAACTGGCCGGAAACCGTCAGGTTGGTCTCCTTCTCAAAAAAGTCTTGGCTGTAGTCGATCTTCCCGTCTTCGGTTTTGGGAGGATTGCTGAGGTTGAGGGTGGTTACTTTGAAGGTTTCCCCGGCACCTTCTGCATCGGAGGCAGTGATGATCGGCGTGTGGATGTAGAAAAATCCTTTGGTGTTGAAATAAGTATGTACCGCATAAGCTAGCGCATGTCTCACACGGAATACAGCACTAAAGGTGTTGGTTCGCATGCGGAGGTGTGCGATCTCACGTAGAAATTCCAGGGAGTGCTTCTTAGGCTGCAGTGGGTATTTTTCCGGGTCTGATTCGCCCAAAACCTCGATGCGTGTCGCATTCAGTTCAGAATGCTGACCAGCGCCTTGGGAGGCAATCACGGTACCGGTGATTTTTAAACAGGCGCCAGTGCTGCACTTTTTGAGGATTTCTTCGGCGATGACATTGGGGTCGGCCACTACCTGATAGTTGGTAATGATGGAGCCGTCATTGAGCGCAATAAAAGAAACATTCTTGTTGCTTCGCTTGGTGCGTACCCAGCCCATGAGGGTGAGTTCTTGTCCGATCAAGTCTTGTTCCAGGATGGTCTTGATTTTGACCCGTTTGTTAAATGCCATTTGCGTTGGGGTAGAGGAAGGCGAATTGCTTCCTCCTTAAATTTAGTGGAATGCAAAAAAACGATTAAATCACCTTTTTATCAAAAAATTGACACTTTTTCCTAAATTTGATTGCGTTGTTTTCTTAGGAAGCCCGCTCTTTTTTCGCAAATAAGTGGTTTGAATCATTTCAATGCAAAAGTTAAGCCTTTCTCAGTCACTCTCTCAAAAACTTTCCCCGCAGCAGATTCAGTTTATTAAGCTGCTTCAGGTACCTACGGCGGAGTTGGATGCTCGTATCGAAGAAGAGCTTGAAATCAACCCTGCCCTGGAAGAGGGAAAGGTAGAGGAGAGTGAATCTTCTGGTGAGGAGGATTTCGACGAGGGATATGGAGATGAGTTTGGAAGCGACTCTGGCGAGGTCAATGTAGACGACTATTTGGACGACGACTACGGAGGCTATAAAATGCAGGGTGATGGCAACTACAACCCAGACGATGAGGATCGCGAGATTCCTTTTTCTGCGCCCAGTTCACTACACGAACAGCTGATCACACAATTAAATTTTTTGAAGCTGGATGAGCGGCAGCGACTCATTGGAGAGCAGCTGATAGGTAGCATTGAGAATGACGGGTATATCCGACGTGAATTGACTTCCATCATCAATGACTTGGCTTTTTCCCAAAATGTGGAAACAGACCTGGATGAGCTTGAAGAAATTCTACGCAAAATTCAAACCTTCGATCCGGCAGGTATTGCAGCAAGGAGCCTGCAAGAGTGCTTGATCATCCAGTTGGAACGCAAGGAGCATCCCGATGATCCTATCGTGCAGCATGCCTTGGCAATTATTCAGGATTGCTTTGAGGAGTTTACCAAAAAGCACTATCCAAAAATTCAAAAACGCCTCAGCTTAGATGAGGAGGAGATTAAGGAAGCTGTGCAGCTCATCACACGACTCAATCCCAAGCCTGGAGGGGTAGCAGATGGCTTAGTACTTACCCAATACGTCATCCCAGACTTTATCTTGACCACCAATGGGGGGAAGTTTGAGATCCTGTTGAATTCAAAAAATGCTCCAGAGCTTCGGATTTCACGTTCCTACTCGGAGCTTTTTGACACCTACGACAAGAGCGACAAGAAGGATAAAAAACTCAAGGAGACCGTGTCTTTTGTCAAGCAGAAGTTGGACTCTGCCAAGTGGTTTATTGATGCGATCAAGCAGCGGCAAAACACCTTGCTCAGAACTATGGAGGCGATTCTTCAGTACCAAACTCCTTTTTTTGTAGATGGAGATGAGGCGGCACTTCGTCCCATGATCTTAAAAGACATTGCAGAAAAGATTGATATGGACATTTCTACTGTTTCCCGAGTGGCAAATAGTAAGTCCATTCAAACTGAATTTGGCGTGTTTCCTTTGAAGTACTTTTTCTCTGAGGGCATCGCCACAGATAGTGGGGAGGACGTCAGTAACCGAGAGGTAAAATCGGTGCTTCAGGGCATGGTGGATGCAGAGGATAAAAAGAAGCCCCTGTCTGATGACAAGCTGGTGAAGATGTTGAACAAAAAAGGCTACAATATTGCCCGCCGTACAGTTGCCAAGTACCGGGAGCAGCTTCAGATTCCGGTGGCTAGACTACGTAAAGAACTCTAGTGGTACGCCAATTAGCCCTTTTCCTTTCGGTCGTGTTTCAACCTTTGCTGATGCCATCTTTGGTATTTGGGATACTATTTTTCGGGGTGCCCCAAGCGAGCAGTATTCCTGAGACCTTTAAGGTTAGGCTATTTTATTTGATTGTGACTTCGACCTTACTGATTCCCATGGTCCTGATGGTAGGCCTTCGCTGGTCTGGCTTGATAAAAAGTTTGCATTTTGAGGAGAAAAGTGACCGAAGAACCCCCTTTATTTTGGTTACGTTTTTTTACCTGCTGACCACCTATTTTTTGATGGGGAAGACCGAGTTGGATCCTATTTTATGGCAGGGGATGGGGGTCATTACCTGCTCCGTTGCCTTGCTGACGGGGGTCACGTTTTTTTGGAAGATGTCTGCGCACATGACTGGTATTGGTGGGCTCTTGGCAGTGCTGGGGGTCTTGGGAATTTACTTTCCTTCCTTGGGACTGGCCTACCTGCTGGTTGCAGCCCTTATTCTGGGAGGCGTAGTAGCTTCTGCACGGTTGTATTTGAATGCCCATAGTCCTGCTGAAATCTATGCTGGCCTTTTGGTTGGCTTTGCCACCTGTTGGCTAGGTTTTATGTGGATTTATGGAGTTTAGATCAGCTTAGAATTTTAGAATATGATTATCCGCAATTACACCAATTTCTCAACTTTCCTGTTTACCACTGCGGATCGTTCACAGACCACGGACCACGGCCCACAGGCTGTCAACGGTCCACAGCTCACTTAATTGTTCCTCAAACCCTTTTTTACTGATTAGTGGTGAAAAAGCAGATAATAAGGTTTTAAAATCATAGAACCCAACTAACAAAAAAATCTCCCTCAAGGGAGATTTTTTTTAATCATTGTAGGAAGATTCTTTTTAGAAAAGTCCGATGGCTAGGCCAAAGCTAATTTGATTGGCTGCAGTCTTGAATGGACCTCTGTCGGCTTGCCACAAAGGATTGAGGTAGTAGGTAGACCATACATAAAATCCTGGGCTTCCAGCTTTAATGTTTAGGCCGTAGCGAATTTTTTCCAAGCCGTAGTTTTCGGCTTGTTTGATTTTAACTGTTCCGGTGGTAGGGGAGTCGTAGGAAACTTTTGTATGCGATTGGTAGAGGAAACCTACACGGGCGCCTAGGCTTACGCGAAAGCTTTTGCTGTAGTCCTTTTTATTGACATTGTACTGCAGATCTACTGGCACTTCCAGATAGTTGACGGCCAAGTTATTGGTTTTGACCTCGATGCTGGTTCCATAGACACTTTTTACGTCCTTCAATACGGACGATTCAGCTTTTAGTGTGGTGCTTTGGAATAAGTTTTCATCGTCTTTGAAGGAAAATTTATTTGTAGCGATTCCGATACCTGGGCTGAGCACGAAGCCAGACTGATCCCCAAAAATCTTAAATGGTTTTTGATAGAAGACGTTGAAGGTCCGCGATCCAAATAAGTTAAGTGCCAAGTCGGCAGGTCTATTGGTCAATTGGTTGAGGCCAAACTCAATGCTTAAGTCATTGGGGATGTTTGGTCGCCCACCAATAGGTGTTTTGGGGGTAGTGGGAGCGGAATCTTGTGCTTGAGCATTTAGAGTAAATGCGAGCAAGGCAAGCGTGAGTAATTTTTTCATCAAAGAAGCTTCTTTTCAAGAGGATGTGGGCAAAAATATAAAATTCGCAAGGATTTACCCGCTTC
>CANHCD010000073.1 GCA_947458795.1 Cyclobacteriaceae bacterium
AAAGGGAGTCAATTCAGTTCGTAGTTCTTCGTACTTATCCATTCTCCTAGCTGCTAATTTCATCTATTTGAGTTTTGGCTCTGCATTTTTTCATTCCTCCCTCACCTGGATCGGACAGCGGATCGACATGAATGCCACCTATGGACTCACACTCAGCTTAATTTGCATCGGGTTGGTTCAAGTACTCGTTAAAAAGGAACTCACCAAACAAAATCAGGTTGGTTTGGTGGTAGGAATGCTTTTACTCATTGCTGGGTTTCTTCCCCTGGCCTTACAAATTTCAAGTTCCATTCTCCTCCCTTCCTTGTTTTTAATCCTGTTGGTATTTGGCATCATCAATTACCTCCAATACCCTGCACAGCGAATTCCACTGTTAGGCCTATTGAGCTTTGTTCTGCTTGCAGTTGCCATTCAGATACGCAGCATGGACGTAGCCAAGATCAATTGTGATCCCATGTCCATCTGGCAAGGACATGCGCTCTGGCATTTTCTAACGGCAACGAGCAGCTTGTGTATGTATCTCTACTTCAGGCGAGTAAAAAACCTTGGCAAAAGGATAAATTGAGGATAATCAAATCCGATATTTCTTTGAGGAAATTTTTGCAAACTTTTCCTTTTGAAATACAACTATTCAAGTTTCAGCGTGTAGATTCGAAAATCAATTCCTGAACCTATTTTGAATTCTACAAGCAAAAAAATATCCTGGAAAACTGCTGCTGGCATAGTCATCGCCAACATGATTGGGACGGGGGTATTTACTAGTCTCGGTTTCCAGCTTGCAGTGGTTCAAAATACCTGGACCATTTTATTACTTTGGATTATTGGAGGGATAATGGCTCTACTTGGGGCATTGGTCTATGCCGAATTAGGTACTCATTTTCGCCGAACTGGAGGGGATTACATCTTTCTTTCGGAAACCATCCATCCGCTTGTGGGCTACCTCTATGCCTGGGTTTCCTTGGTAGTAGGCTTTTCTGCTCCTATCGCCATAGCTGCAATGGCGATGAACAATTACCTAAGGCCTGTATTTGGGGAAACAGTGCTTCCAGGACTTATTTTCTTGGTGCTCATCCCTACCGTTCATATTTTTTCAGTGAGCAGCTCCGCCAAATTCCAAAATGGAATGACTTTTCTGAAGATACTATTTGTATTGGTGCTCATTGGTTTGGGTTTAGCCTTTGGCAGTAGCATTGAAAGCCCAGCACTTAATTTTTCCGATACCTGGAAAGATGAAATTCTCCTTCCTGGATTTGCAGTTTCTTTGATCTATGTTTTTTATGCCTACACAGGTTGGAATTCGGCAGCTTACATCATCGAAGAAGTGGATCAACCCAAGAAAAACTTGCCCAAGGCACTGATTGGCGCTACCGTTCTGGTACTAGTGGTGTATGTTTTGCTTCAGCTAGTTCTACTCAAGCATGCTTCCGTATCCCAGTTATCTGGACAAGTACAGGTTGCAGACATTGCATTTGGCAACCTTTTTGGTCCAAATGGAGCGCTATGGGTAAGTTTATTTATCGGCATACAATTGATCGCTACGATATCAGGTTATGCCTGGGTGGGACCTAGAGTCACTTATGCCATGGCCAAGGACTATAAATTATGGAAGCCGCTTGCCAAGGTCAACGCCAATGAAATCCCCGTTCGGGCGATAATTTTGAATACTGCCATAAGTCTGATTCTTTTCGTATCGGGATCCTTTGAGCAAATCATGCTTTATGCTGGATTTATCCTGCAGCTCATGAGTACGGTTACGGTCTACTCCTCCCTAAAAATCAAAAAGCAAGAAGGATTTAAGACGCCTTTCAAACCCCTTCCACAACTCATTTACATCGGATTTAGTGTAGCACTAATGGGCTACCTTCTGGTAGATCGACCCAAAGAGAGCTTGGCAGGAATCGGGATATTGGTTGTGGGCTGGGCAGTCTATGCCTTGGATAAAAAAATCAAGTCCACTTAGTGATTAACTATCCAATAAGCGTCTATGGTAGTTGATTTGACCCAAATGGTAGTTAAAATGCCCGTAAAGGTGCATCAAAAAGTATCCTACTGTCATGGAATGGCCGAGGAACGAATGTTTGGATTGATCGCCTAGTTTTTTGGGATCCATGGATACCAAGGCTTGCTCTATAATCTTTTTGAGTTCCGCCAACTCTTGGAGTAAGTCTACTCTACTGAGCTCGCTCGGCAAAAACTCACTGTCTCTATCTCGCTCAAATGCGATCCCACACAAGTCCAATCCAAAAAACTGCTTCACATTGCCAATCAAGTGAAGTGTCAAGTTGCCCGCAGAATTGTTAATTCCTTGGTCTATGCGCCAGAGATTACGTTCATCTGAATAGGCATTCAACTCTTCAATTAATTTAGATAAATCTCGTTGAAACAATAGGTTAAGTTCTTTGGTGTTCATAAGAAGCTAAAGAATTGATAAATAAAATAAATTGAGTTAAAAATGGGCCGAAACAGCCCTTCTCTAGGATTTAAAATTAAGGGTAATTACTGTGGCAATTCGGAATCAATCACATTTCTGCGCTGCCCATATTTGCTGGGCGAAGCCTCAGTTTGTGGCTCACTCACTGCAGGTGCATCAGATTTTGGTGCCGCAGCGTAGGTTTTTGGCTCCCCTGAACCCTGACTCGGTTTCTTTTTCTTCTTCTTTTTCTTTTTAAAGGAAGGGTCAGAGGTATTCGAAGCAGAAGTTGTTGAGGGGGTACTTACTTTAGGGGCTCCTCCGGTGTAGCCTGGTCCTTTTTCCATTTGTGCTGGGAGCGGATTTTGCGTCACTGACATGCCTATCAACTGCTCTATGCGCACAAACTTGGGCTGATCCTTAGGGTTCACAAAGGTAATGGCCTCTCCTTTAGCATCTGCTCTTGCTGTACGGCCTACGCGGTGCACGTAATCTTCTGGATCACCCGGAGTATCGTAGTTGATGACTAACTCAATGCCAACAACATCAATGCCTCGCGAAATGATATCCGTACCAACCAGGATTTTAACTTTTCTGTTTTTGAAAGCCGACATGATTTTTTCGCGCTCCACTTGCTCCAAATCGGAGTGGAAAGCTTCGATGTCAAAGCTCTTTCTTAAGGTCTTGTGCAAGGCTTTTACCTTATCCTTGGTCGAACAAAAGACGATAACTGCCTCGTAATTTTTTTGAGAAAGAATGTGACGAACCAGTTCCTCTTTTTGGGTATCGTACACCGAATACATGGATTGGGTTACCCCTGAGGCAGTTTTGCCAATAGCAATGGATATTTCCTCCGGTTTGTTCAGAATTTTCATGCTGAACTGACGAATTTTTGGAGGCATAGTTGCTGAAAAAAGAATCGTCTGACGGGTTTGAGGAAGGTAATTGACAATTTTCAATATATCGTCCGAAAAGCCCATGTCCATCATGCGGTCCGCCTCATCCAAAACCAAGTGCTCAAGGGTACTTAGATCAATTTTTCCACCTGCCAACAAGGCAATAAGGCGACCAGGTGTAGCCACCACGATTTCAGCACCTGTTTCTAGGGCTTTCTTCTGTTGGTCCCAGACGATGCCATCTCCACCTCCATAAATAGGTACAGAACTTACACCCAAGAAATAGGAAAAACCTTGAATCTGCTGGTCAATTTGTATGGCTAGCTCCCGAGTAGGAGCCAAAATCAAGGTATTGAGTGAGCTAGTTCCTGATTTTGTGATTTTATTAAGAATGGGCAACACAAAAGCGGCGGTTTTACCGGTACCGGTTTGTGCGCAAGCAATCAAGTCTTTTCCAGATAAAATTACAGGAATCGCCATTTCCTGTATGGGGGTTGGGGTATCAAAACCCATGGCATCAAGCCCTTCTTGTAGAGAGGACTCAAAATTAAACGAATTAAAATTCAAGCTGAGGTGATTTTTTTTAGAAGAAAAGCCATCGGAAAAGAGTCCGAATAGCCAAATATACGGGAATTTGGGACAAATGCCCACCTAATAACCTGTAATGGCATAGGTTAGTTCAAAACATGGTTTAGCTACCAAAAGGAGCTCATCCCCTACTCCTCACACCGACTGCAGCCTATTGGAAGGAAGCAATGCAAAAAGAAACCTACATCAAAAAAATACCATTGGTGCAAAGAAGTTTGTATCCCTGCCCAAATTCCAAGTATATTCATTGCTTAAGTTAATCCCTCAAGGAAAGAGCTGCGCTGATCAAGACAGGGCAGATCTCTCCTGCTTGGAATTCAATTCAAACCCATCTTTCTATTCGCATATGAAAAAATTGGCGCTCTTCTTTTGTCTTTTAGTATCGTTTTCAGCATTCTCCCAAGGACTTCCTGGTTTAGGTGCTGGCACCACACCTAACAATCGTCCCATTCTTCACGGCAAAAAATGGGTAGCCATCACTGGCAAACCACTTGCAGCTACCGCTGGCGCCATGACCTTCCAAAAAGGTGGAAATGCCGTAGATGCTGCCTGTGCCATGATTGCCGCCACATCCACCATGTGGGATGTGCTTTCCTGGGGCGGAGAAACGCAGGCTTTGATCTACAATCCCAACACCAAAAAAGTGGTTGCCATCAATGCCATGGGTGTAGCCCCAACAGGTGCTACGGTAGATTTTTACAAGAGTCAAGGAATGGATTACCCTCCGCAATTTGGTCCTTTAGCCGCAACTACGCCGGGTACTCCAGGAGGAATAATGACCATGTTGGCAGAGTTTGGAACCCTAAGTTTGGAACAGGTGCTTCAACCCGCCATGGACCTCGCCTTGGGCTATCCCATCGAAGCACAAACTGCCAATGCCATCGAAAACAACAAGTCCCGAATCAAGGAATGGCCCTATTCCAAGAAAGTATTTCTTCCTCACCTAGGTGAAAAAAGAGAGGCTCCAGAGGCAGGGGAAATCTTCGTTCAGCAGGATCTGTACCAAATGCTACTCAAGCTGGTAGAAGCAGAACGGGCTGCATTGAAGGCTAAAAAATCACGAAAAGAAGCCATCTACGCAGCATATGATCGCTTTTACAAGGGTGATATCGCCAAGGAAATCGTACGCGGCACTCGGGAGCAAGGAGGATTATTTACCGAGGCGGATTTGGCCAATTGGAAGGTCAAAATAGAAGAGCCCCTTCAGGTCAACTACCGCGGAATTGATGTGTACAAAATGCAGGAATGGACCCAAGGGCCCGCTTTGCTTCAGTCCCTAAATATCTTGGAGAATTTTGACCTCAAATCCATGGGCTACAACTCCACGCCCTACATTCATACCGTCTACCAGGCCATGAGCCTTGCCTTTGCAGATCGGGACTTCTACTACGGGGACCCTGCCTTTGTCAAATCCCCCATGAAAGGCCTACTCTCCAAGGAATATGCGAAAGAAAGAGCCAAGCTGATCGGATCGATCAACAATCCTACAATCGGCGCAGGAGATCCTTATCCATTTCAAGGCGGAAGTAATCCCTACCTAAACCTCTTGAACAAAAACAAGGAAAAAATCGCAGCGCTCCATACGAATGAAATTTCGAGCCAGGTTGATGCCAAGTTCTTGGCTGACTTCCAGAGTGGCACTACCTCGGTGGAGACCGCTGATGCAGAAGGTTGGGTAGTGTCTGTTACCCCCTCAGGAGGATGGATACCCGCTGTAATTGCAGGAAATACGGGCGTTGGACTTTCCCAGCGTATGCAGAGCTTTGTCCTGGATGAAAACCTCAATCCTTACAACTTGCCTGAGCCAGGCAAAAGACCACGCGTAACCCTCACCCCTAGCATGGCGCTGAAGGATGGCAAGCCTTACCTTGCCTTTGCAGTGCAGGGAGGCGATTCCCAAGACCAAAACCTGCTCCAATTCTTCCTCAATGTAGTTGAGTTTGACATGAATGTGCAGGAAGCGGTAGAAGCACCTAACTTCAATTCCTACCAGATGCAAAGTAGTTTTGGCGATCACGAGATCCGTCCAGGAGCCATTACCCTTCGGGAAGATACCCCAGAATGGGTTCGTAGAGATCTGCTCAAGCGAGGCTATACGATGGAATTTTGGAACAAAACTTCCGGTCCACTAACAGCCATTTGGATTGACTGGAAGCATGGTAGCTTCTGGGGTGGTGCAAGCAACTACGGCGACGATTACGGAATAGCCTGGTAACCGGAGCAAAAAAGGGGAATAAGTCAGCTTATTCCCCTTTTTTATGTACCAAAAGTTGCAGCTTACTTTTTGGAAAGTGGAATGATTTGCTGTGCATGAACATCTCCATTTTCACCTTTGATTTCAATCAGCACTTCATCTTTGGTCCAATCAAAACTTGCCAAGCCATAATTGAGCTTAGCAACCAAAGCACTTACCCGCAAGCTGTTTTTTTCTTCGGCTATTCCAGACCAAGTATGGGTTAGTCCGCTGGAGGTCACCTCATAAATCCCTTTTGGAAACCGTGAGTCCACTAGCTTCATTACCTCTGCGATGTGGCGATCTCCGCTTAATAGGATAGGATTCTGCACACCGGAATTAGCAATCAGATTCAATAATTTTTCCCGCTCTTGCGGAAAATTGGCCCATTTCTCGTAAGCATGCTCCGTGGGCAAGAATTGGATTCCAGATACGATGAAATTGACCTTTGCGGTACTGGTTTTTAATTCTTTTTCAAGCCATTTCCATTGGGCATCTCCCAAAATCTGACCTGTGGTATTGTTTTGGTAGACACGATCCACTCGCGCAAGCGTATCTCTAAAATAGCGCCCATCTAACAGGATTACTTTCACCTGTTGCTCACCTTCCCCATAGGTATGTGAAGCATAGCCTCCTTCCCGCTTTCGTTCTGCTGCTGCCTGCGGAACATCCAAAAAATCGAACATCAGGTCACGAGATTCCTTCTTTTGTACGAAGTACTTTCCTCCGTCATTGATTCCGTAGTCATGATCATCCCAAATACCGATCAGAGGAGTACTTGCCTTTAGGAGTTGGTAATCTGGATTGGCATTCTGCCGAGCATACTTCGCACTTAAGGTATCCATGATTCGGGAATCCCCATAGATATTGTCCCCCATCCACACCCATAAGTCTGGGTGATCTGCTGCTATGGGCTTCCAAAGGGGTTGGGGAGCATCTTGACGATTGCAAGAGCCGAAGGCAATTCGGTCAAGCTTTCCATTTTGACCCAGGCTTGCAGTCACTTGGGTCAAAAATAAAAGGACTAGTACAAGGAGTCGAGGATGATTCTTCATTACATGCTTTGTTATCTTGATTAAAGCTAAGAAAACAGGCTGAAAAAGATTGAGATCAGGCCGTTAAGTATTTATTATTTTAAATCTTACCCCTTTTGAATCTCTTCTCCGAAAATTTCCTTTACCACCCAGCCCTTGCCCCATTCGGCTTGTTCTTCTTGGCTCCACAGGTTGGGGAAAAAGATAACCTTCTGAAAGCGCGGAGGTAGGTATTTCTGCCAATTGGTCCCTCCAGTAGCAGCAATGTCCACCGGATCACGCTGTAAGTAGCGGACAGCAGACTTGAAATGCGCCAAAGGCCAAAATACATTCGCTTTTAAATCAAATTGACGCATCAATTCGCGCAACTCCTCGGAAGAATTGCCCAATTCAGAGTACCTTTTCCATAGGTTTTTACTTCGGTAGTTTTCAATCAATTCCACCAAACCTTTACGGTACTTCCCTTCAAAACTCTTTAGAGTCAAGGTTTTTTGACCCGTGGCCAATTCGATAGCGCCCTGCTGCCAATACAGATTTTCAAAGAGCTCTTCTGCAGAAGATGTAGCACCAAACTGTGTGCGCTTAGCCACTGTCACGAGATTCCAAGCATCCGTAGACATCAGTTCAATCTCTCGAAACTGAGCACTTTGAAAACCAGAAGAAGGCAAAAGTGACATTCTGAACTTTAAAAACTGTTCTTTCTCCATCCCTTTCCACATCATGGCGAAGGAACTGATCAAATGATCAAAATACATCAGTACCCGCTCCAGTCGCGATTTGAAAAATTCTTCGGAAAGGGGTTTATGATCCGCAATTTGTTCTAATTCTGAAACAATAAGTTTGAAATAAAGCTCAGTAATTTGATGGTAAATTATGAAGATCTTTTCATCCTTGAAACTCGTCTTGGGCTGCTGCAAGGAGAGTAAGGTGTCTAAATTGATGTACTCCCAGTAAGTCAGGTAATCTGCATACAACAGGCCTTCCAAGTAGGAAAGCATGTCTTGACCTGAGGCCTTGAATTTTTCTTGCAGCAGGTCAATCTTGGCTAAAATCTTTGGGTCTATTTGGGTTTTATCCATGGGAATTTTAAAAAAAAGGTAGTTTTTTCAGCTCCTTTCTGCTTAATTTCACAGCAGAATTGGCACACAAAAGCTGAGGCAAATGTGAGCGATTCCAAGTATAAAACCAAATAAACTATGGAGAACCAAGCCATCCACAAATCACTAAAGCAAGATCAGTTTGAAGGGGTAGATTTTTTGGATCTGGATGACCTGTTGACTGAAGAGCAAAAGTTGATCCGCTCATCCATCCGTGATTTTGTCAAAAAAGAAATCTCTCCTTACATCGAAGATTGGGCACAAAAGGCTCACTTCCCCTATGAAATTGTCAAGAAATTTGGTGAGGTAGGTGCCTTCGGTCCCCAGCTTCCAATCGAATACGGTTGCGGAGGTTTAGATTATATCTCTTACGGCTTGATCATGCAAGAAATCGAGCGTGGGGATTCAGGCATGCGCTCCACAGCTTCAGTGCAAGGATCCTTAGTGATGTACCCCATCTACAAGTTTGGCACCGAGGAGCAGCGAAAAAAATTCTTGCCTCGACTCGCCTCTGGTGAACTTTTGGGCTGCTTTGGATTGACAGAGCCGGACCACGGTTCCAACCCGAGTGGTATGACCACAAACTACAAAGACATGGGAGACCATTACCTCCTCAATGGTGCTAA
>CANHCD010000074.1 GCA_947458795.1 Cyclobacteriaceae bacterium
AGTCCCCAGCTATCAGGCAATTGCGTGATGAAGGAACCATCAATCATGTACCACAATTCCTTGTCGTTCTGAAGTTTTTCCTCCAAGATGGAATACAACACCGCCCCACTCTCTCCAACAGTGTAGCTTCCGAATTCGGTAAAGATATTCGGTTCAGTGGTATTATTTTTGGCACACATCCACTTGATATTCTTGACAATTTGATCAGCCATGTACTGGTAGTCGTAGTCAAAAAAGACGTTGGTTTTGATTGGCCAGCCCCCACCAATGTCCATGGAATCCAAACTCGGTGCTACCCGCTTCAACTCCACGTATTTTTGGATAAAACGAGTCAATTCAGACCAATAATAGGCCGTGTCCTTGATGCCTGAATTGATAAAAAAGTGAAGCATTTTGAGGCTCACCTGTGGATTATTCTTGATTTTCTCCTCATACAAGGAGATGATATCGTTGTAGCGAACTCCCAACCTAGAGGTATAAAATCCAAATTTGGGTTCTTCATCCGAAGCAATTCGAATTCCTACCTGAAAAGGAACGGTGACGTGTTCTAAGTAATAATCTATTTCAGTAAGGTTGTCCAAGATCGGGACGCAATTGACAAAGCCATCATTAAGCAACTCAGAGATGTACTGCTTGTATTTCTCCCGTTTAAAGCCGTTGCAAATGATATAGGTATCCTTCCGGATTTTTCCTTTGGCATACAAGCTCCGCACCAAAGGAATATCGAATGTGGATGAAGTCTCGATGTGAATGTCATTTTTTAAAGCCTCATCCAACACAAAGCTGAAGTGCGAAGATTTGGTGCAATAGCAATAGGTATACTTCCCCTGGTAGTTGTGCGTCTTCATCGCATTCCCGAAGAAGGTCTTCGCATGCTGAATATTTTCCGAAATTTTGGGCAAATAGGTAAGCTTCAATGGAGTACCATAGGTTTCTATGATCTCCATCAAGTTGACTCCGTTGAAGTAAAGCTGCTTGTCTTCCACTGTAAACTCTTTGGTTGGAAAATCAAAGGTTTGCTGAATCAAATCGATGTATCTATTCATCTACCAAAATGGGCTAAGGATTGTAATAAGGCTGCAAAAATTGCGCTTTTATTGACGCTTACCAAAGTTTTGAACCACAAATTCTTAGCAGGATTTATTTTGATAAAACTCAAGTAACACTCAACCTGTTTTTTTGTCAATTAGTTAACCCGAAGCACTCCCGATTTTAACACTTTCGCAACATTCCAAAACTTGAATTTCGCTGTCCAGCATATCAAACGTAAGCCGATTACACCTCTCGGATTGTGCTCGTTTTTTCCCTAGATTTACAACTATAAAAACCCAACTATACCCTAGAGATGCGTAAGATTAAATTGGTCGAAGTTCGTTCAGAAATTGCTGCAGGTACCCGAGGTGCTAGCCTAGGAGTGGATGCACTTAAGATTGCCAGCCTAGACAAAAAGTCTAATTTTTTCTCTCAGTTCGAACCTATCAGCGTACCCGATGCCAATAATTTCCTATGGAAGGGAAACAAACATCCTTTTGCCAACTACATTGATGGAGTATATCAGGTAGTTAAAAATGTAGCCTCTACCATTGAGTCCCTCCGTTTGGAAAAGAAATTTCCTATTGTCCTAGCAGGTGACCACAGCACTGCTGCGGGAACGATCATGGGGATCAAAGGTGCCCATCCTGACAAAAGGTTGGGAGTAATCTGGATCGATGCACATGCAGATCTGCATACCCCATACACCACTCCCTCAGGAAATATGCACGGCATGCCTCTTGCCATGGCTGCACACTTGGACAACCTAGACTGTCAAATCAATCAGCCTTCTCCAGAAACTTGTGCCTATTGGGATCGAATCAAGAAAATTGGTGGGGATTCCCCAAAAATTGATCCTAAGGATATTGTCTACATTTCGGTACGTGACACGGAGGAACCAGAAAATTCACTGATCGCGAAGTTTGGAATCCTGAATTTCACCACCGACATCGTCCGACAACTTGGAGTTTTTGAAGTTGCCAAACGTGCATTGGAACATCTAAAGGATTGTGATCAGTTGTATATTTCCTTCGATGTAGATAGCCTAGACCCTTCCATATCACTTGGAACAGGGACTCCTGTACCCAATGGATTGACTGTGGAAGAAGCCATCCAACTGAATGCTGAACTCATCAAGGACAAGCGGGTTTGCTGCTGGGAGATTGTGGAAGTAAACCCAACCCTTGACAGTGAAAATACAATGGCAGAAATTGCATTTGAAGTGCTGGAGATTACCACAAAATCGTTGGTAAATCATTTTTGAAACCACAAAAAGTAAGTTTTGAAGCAGTCATTTGAGTACAGTCAAACGAGCCAGCTCAGACTTTTTTTTGTTATTATGTACAGTGGTGCCACATATTACAAGAAGCCGTCTTAAATTTGTTACACCACAGCCAAAGGAATGCTGCTCCAAAATTTTAGAGTTGGATAGCTGACAAACTTTCGCCGGGTAAACCTCGATACCATGAATTTTCAAGATTCCATCCTCAAGGGCATCCAAGATGCTTTTGCTTCCTGCTTTCAAGTAGCTATTCCTTTGGATCAGCTTAGCTTGGCCCCCACCAAAAAAGAATTTGAGGGCAGCTACACCTTCGTTGTATTTCCCTTTTTAAAGCAATCGCAACTCAGCCCTGAAGCTACTGCTACCCAACTGGGAAATTACTTAAAAACTAAGGTGGCGGCAGTGAAAGATTTCAATGTCGTCAAAGGATTTTTGAATTTGGTGGTCGCACAAGAAGAATGGATTAGCTTATTCAAACAAGTTTATTCCTCACCTACCTTCGGGCAACTTCCAAGCAATGGTCAAAAAGTAATGGTGGAATATTCCTCCCCTAATACAAACAAACCACTCCACCTTGGTCACTTAAGAAATAATTTTTTGGGCTACTCAGTTGCTCAGCTTCTCAAAGCTTCTGGATACGAAGTTGTTAAGGCAAATTTGGTAAATGACCGCGGCATTCACATCTGCAAATCGATGGTGGCTTACCAGCACTTTGGAAATGGCGAAACACCGGCCTCATCTGGGCTCAAAGGAGATCACTTGGCGGGCAAGTATTATGTCTTATTTGACAAGCACTACAAAGACCAACAGAAAGAGCTACTAGCTACAGGACAATCTGAAGACGAAGCCAAGAAAAACGCCCCTCTCCTACTTGAAGCACAAGAAATGCTCCGGCAATGGGAAGACCAAGAACCAGAAATCCTTGCACTATGGAATAAGATGAATGGCTGGGTGTATGCAGGTTTCAATAGCACCTACCAACGGATGGGCGTAGACTTTGATGTCACCTACTACGAATCCAACACCTACCTACTTGGCAAGGATATCGTAGAAGAAGGCCTTTCCAAAGGCGTGTTTTTCAAAAAAGAAAACGGCTCCGTTTGGGTTGACCTCACCGAAGAAGGTCTAGACGAAAAACTTGTTTTGCGAGGAGATGGCACTTCGGTTTACATCACCCAAGACATGGGGACTGCGGATTTAAAATACCAGGATCATAAGATCAACAAATCTGTATATGTGGTTGGAAATGAGCAAGATTATCACTTCGATGTCTTGTTCAAAATCATGCGAAAACTAGGCCGTTCCTATGGACCTGGTCTGTACCACCTCTCCTATGGCATGGTAGACCTTCCCACAGGCAAAATGAAATCCCGAGAAGGAACGGTAGTAGATGCGGATGAATTGATGGAAGAAATGGTAGCTACTGCAGCGCACCACACCAAGGAACTTGGAAAAATCGAAGGATTTACGGAGACCCAAGCAACGGAATTGTATGAAATTCTTGGAATGGGTGCCCTCAAGTACTTCTTATTGAAGGTGGATCCTAAAAAACGAATGCTTTTTAACCCACAGGAATCCATTGAATTCCAAGGCAACACAGGCCCATTCATTCAATATTCCCATGCTAGAATCGCGGCAATTTTAAGAAAAGCCGAACAAATTGGGGTGGATATTTCTGCTAAAAGTTTTGCGAACCTTACCGAGCTTGCAGAGACTGAGTCGACCCTTATTCAGCTATTGAATGATTTTGAGCGACGAATTAAAATAGCTGCTGAGGACTATTCCCCTGCCATTCTAGCGCAGTACTTATTTGACCTAGCCAAAGAGTACAATAGATTCTATGCAGAACTTCCTATATTCCATGAGAAAGACCAACAACTTCAAGCCTTTCGAGTAGCACTTTCTTTGCAAACCGCCAAAACAATCAAAAGGGGAATGAGTTTGCTAGGTATACAAGTTCCCGAACGAATGTAACTATGAAAACAATCCTATTATCTCTCAGCGTAGCCTTATTAGCTTGTGGCACGACCTTAGATCGCCCTACAGATAAGGCAGAATTACACCCCGCATACAACCAAACTATGGAAAGTTCATTTTATGACTTCAAAGTCAAAGACATCAATGGTCAAGAAGTTGACTTTTCTTCCTACAAAGGAAAGAAATTGCTCTTGGTGAATGTAGCTTCCAAGTGTGGGTACACGAAGCAATATGCGCAGCTCCAAGAATTGTATGCACAGTATGGCAAGGATATCTTGATTCTTGGATTTCCTGCAAACAACTTTGGCGGTCAGGAGCCAGGTACCAACGAGGAAATCAAAGAATTCTGCTCTACCGAATTTGGGGTTACCTTCCCCATGTTTGAAAAACTTTCAGTAAAAGGTTTTGACAAACATCCCTTGTACCGTTGGCTGTCAGATGCTAGCCTCAATGGTTGGAATAACCAAGAGCCAAGCTGGAATTTCTGCAAGTACTTAATCAATGAAAAGGGTGAGTTAGTTAAATTCTTTCCTTCATCGGTAAAACCTATGGATGAGGAAATTTTAAGCCTTATCAAGTCCTGATTACCCTTTTTCCTTGAAAAGAAGCATTCAATCAAAAAAAGAAGCCTGGCTGCATGCAGTCAGGCTTCGTACCTTACCCTTGGCCCTAGCAAGTATTTTTGCGGGCTCTTTTTTGGCCCAATGGCAAGGAAGCTTTCGTTGGGAGGTGTTGATTTTGGCTTCATTCACCACGATATTTCTTCAGATCCTTTCCAACCTCGCAAATGATTACGGAGATAGTATTCATGGTGCAGATTCATCTGAGCGTAAAGGTCCAATCCGAGCGGTGCAGTCTGGTGTAATTACACTTCAAGAAATGAAGCGTGCCATGATTATTTTTGGTGCTTTATCACTTCTTTCAGGAATCCTACTCATCTACATTTCAATTCAAGATTGGCAGTATTTTTTAGGGTTCTTTGCCTTAGGAATCGCTGCAATCTGGGCTGCAATTCGCTATACATCGGGTAAAAATCCGTATGGATATGCAGGATTAGGCGACATTTCGGTTTTTATATTTTTCGGATTGGTTGGGGTGTCCGGCACCTATTTCTTGCATTCAGTACAAGCCAACCCAATGATCCTTTTAATCGCCTTGCCATTGGGAAGTTTTAGCACCGCAGTTTTGAATATCAACAACATCCGAGATATTGACTCAGATCGTCTCGCTGGAAAATTATCCATTCCCGTACGCATTGGACGCAAGAACGCAATTCGTTACCACTGGACATTAATTGCGCTAGGCAATCTTAGTTTGGGCTTTTTTGCATTGCTTAATCAATCGTATTTGCCGCTCCTAGCTTTTCTTGTGCTCCCATGGATGATCAGCATCAGTCAAGGAATTCAATCTGGCAGCAGCGCTGCTGAAATCGATCCCTACCTCAAAAAAATGGCTCTGGGCACTTTAATCTGGACCCTTCTTTTTGGCTTCGGTTTACTCCTGGTTTAAAAGCTGACAAAAGTCCTATTCTAGCCGTCTTATTGCAGTTAACTTGACTGAATAAACGCTAGAACTCATGATTCATATCCTTGTTCCCTTTGATTTTTCACAGATAGCCACCCATGCACTTACGTTTGCTACGAAGCTGTCCGCAACCTACTCCAAGCTTCATATCACGCTCATTCACGTGGTTGAACTCCCTTTAAATGCCAATGTAGGCACCATGGGAGGAGGAATTGACCCCCTTTCGGATTACCAAAATCAAGTTTATTTTAGGGAGCTTATCGAACTACGGAAAAAAGAGATGGACCAACTCCAAACCAAGTTTTCATCTCCAAACTACCACTTGGAAGCCCTAGTTCAGGTTGGGAATGTTTTTCGGGAAATTTCAACTGCCATCGCGGATAAAAAGCCAGATCTTTTGGTGATGGGTTCCTCAGGAACCTCAGGATGGGAAGAGTTTTGGATAGGAAGTACCACCGAAAAAATGGTGCGAAATGCACCCTGTCCAGTCATCACGATCAAGGGGGAGACAGATCCCTCCCAACTGAAAAAAGTAGTTTTTGCAGCTTCATTTGATGAATTGGATGTGGCATTAGCCGCACGAATCAAAAATATGCAACAGGTATTTGATGCCCAGTTTTTCTTTGTAAGCATCAATACCCCTGGGAACTTTATAACCAGTAGAACTGCTCAACATAGGCTGGATAAATTTATCCATCGATTTAAGTTTGAGCAGGTACAGACCGAGATTTACAATTCACTTTCCGAAGAAGCTGGAATTCTTGAGTTTGCTGACGATATTGGAGCAGATTTGATTGCGATGGCAACCCATGGAAGAACAGGTATTCTCCATCTTCTTACAGGAAGCATCGCCGAGGATGTTGTAAATCACTCCAAACGACCTGTTTGGACCTTCAAGACAACACCTCAAAAAGCGTAACTTGGTGACCGAATTCAAATTTCATGAGCAAAAAAAATAACGATTGGAAAAAACGAGATGGCATTGTTTTCTCCACAGCAGATTCGTTTGATTACAATTTTGGAGAAGATGAGTCCCAAGAAACTCTCCCTCCTACCCAACAGAAACTGAAAGTACTTCTGGACAAAAAATCTAGGGCTGGTAAACAAGTAACCCTGATTGAGGGATTTTTAGGTACAGAAGAAGATTTGAAGGAACTGGGTAAGCTCCTCAAAAACAAGTGTGGCGTCGGTGGATCGACCAAGGATGGAGAAATATTGATTCAAGGTGACCATCGCGATAAAGTGGTGCAGGTCCTGATTCAGGCGGGTTATGGTGCAAAAAAGGCTGGCGGTTAAATGGCACCTTACTGGTTGTTTCAACTTCAACTATTTCCTTGGCTTCCATTCTTAGTTTACCAAGCCAAAAAAGTTCGAAAGTCAAGTCCAAAACTTCCCGCACAGTCCCCGCTATTGACTTTGGGTCAAGGAGAAAAGCATGTGGTACTCTTAGGGGAATCCACTGTAGCAGGCGTAGGCGCAAGCTCTGCCTCAACTACGCTTGCGGGTAATTTCTCTCGAATTTTTGGGGACAGCTATCAGATTGAGGCCATCGGAAAAAAGGGTTTACGGGTAAGGGAAGCCTTTTCGCTGTATTTAAAGCACAAGAATTCGGAAAGCAAAAAATCAGAAGGCGTTATTCTTTTTTTGGGTGCAAATGATTGTTTTCTATTGACCTCTCCGCAACTATTTAAAATAGAACTAGAATCCTTGATTCAACAAATTCAAGTGGCTACGGGTGCGGAATGGATTTACCTAGCAGCGATTCCACCGGTGCACCTATTTCCGGCCTTTTCAGAACAAATGAGGTCTTTTCTTTACAGGCAACGGAACTACTTACTGCAAGAAATGGAGGCCATTGCTGCACGGAAACCTCAGGTGATTTTTCATCAGATCCCTATGGATTTGCAACCGGAATTTTTTTCTGCGGATGGAGTCCACCCTTCAGATTTGGGCTATCAAAAAATTGCCGAATTAGCCATCGAAAAGATGAAGATTTAACTTTTCTAGACCTCAGCTTAGTTGGATCCTTCGATATCTTCAAGCAGCTCCGCGTACCAAGCCTCACCGTATTTTCGAACCAGAGCCTCCTTTAAAAAAACATAAAGTGGAACTTGAAGACTTTTCCCTAGTTGACAGGCAGGATCACAAATATGCCATCTGTTGTAATTAAGCGCATCGTATTGATCGTATTTGGTCACTCGGATGGGGTACAGATGACACGAAATAGGCTTTTTCCAAGAAGTTTTGCCAGCCAAATACGCCTGCTCTATCCCACACTTCAAGATCCCTCGTTCGTCGTACAGCGCATAGGCACACTCCCGATTTGCTCCAAGGGTGGGCGTTACTTTATCTCCGTCGGAATCAATAACCCAAGTACCCTGTGCAGCAATCACTTGCCTACCTTCTTCTGTAATGTAGTCCTTTACAAAAGGATAGATTTCTTCTAGAATTTTGGTTTCATCATCTTCTAAAGGAGCACCTGAATCCCCTTCCACGCAACAAGCTCCTTTGCAAGCTTCAAGGTCA
>CANHCD010000075.1 GCA_947458795.1 Cyclobacteriaceae bacterium
AAGTAAATCAAAAAAATCCCTTGGAGGTGGAAAATTTCCTACAGATGTATGCCCATCCTGTAGTCAATCAACTTGAACTTTAATTTTTATTTACCCCCTACTTAATTTGGGACCACTTAAAAAGCTAGGTTTCTAGCCTACTCAAGGTCTTGTTTGGCATAGAAAATTCACGCTTTCCTCAAAAAGGGATTAAAATGTAGCAGAGAAATCCGTAGTTTAGGAAGTAAACTTTTTCTGCAATGAAAAAAACGGTACTTCTCTTTTGCATCTACCTTCTCCTATGGAGTGGAAGTCATGCCCAAACGAATAAAATCGCGGTAGGATACATTCAAACTCCGCTAGGAGAACTTTGGATTGAGTTGGATGATCGCACTCCTAACCACAAACTAAGCTTTATTGAACTCGCGGAAACAGGGTATTGGGACTCGCTAACTTTCAATCGGGTGATTCCAAATTTTGTAGCGCAAGGGGGTTGCCCCGATACTCCTGCAGGGTTTACCGATCCTGAATACCTCTTGGCTCCAGAATTTCACCCAGAATTGAAACATGTCTATGGAGCTTTGGGAGCAGGAAGAGACGATAACCCAGGTAAACTTTCTGCACGATGCCAATTTTACATTGTCCAAAACCCTGCTGGAATACCCCGTCTGGATGGAGATTACACCATTTTTGGCAGAATCATCAAAGGGATGGATATCATTGACCGTATCGTTAACGTATCGCGTGACAAGCAGGATCAACCGCTAGAACCCATCACCCTTCGGGTAAAAATTAAATACCTAAGCAAAAAGGAATTCGCTGCCCTCCAAACCCCTACTACCCATGACTAAGCCCATTCGAATCCTTGTGGTAGGCTGCGGAAATATGGGCGCTTCCCATGCTACCGCCTACCACCACATGCCCGAATTTGAGATCTGTGGTCTTATCTCCAGAGGTGATTCAAAATTGCGCCTCCAAGAAAAATTAGGGCGCGACTACCCGCTTTTTGAAGACTTCGATACCGCACTAGCGGAGAGTCATTCCGATGCCGTCTGCATTTCTACCTACCCAGATACTCATGAGGACTTTGCCTGCAAAGCCATGAAGGCCGGCTGCCATGTGTTTTTAGAAAAACCCTTGGCCTACAGCATTGCTGGAGCGGAACGAATACTTGAAGTAGCCAAGGAAACCAACAAAAAAGTGGTGGTCGGCTACATCCTGCGGCATCATCCCTCCTGGATCAGATTTATTGAAGAAGCCCAAAAACTAGGCAAGCCCCTGGTGATGCGGATGAACCTCAATCAACAAAGTCAAGGTTACATGTGGGATGTACACCGCAATTTGATGAAGACCTTAAGCCCAATCGTGGATTGCGGGGTTCATTACATTGATGTGATGTGCCAAATGACCCGTTCCAAGCCGGTATGGGTTTCCGCCATCGGCGCCCGTCTCAGCGAGGAGGTCTCCCCGGATAATTACAACTATGGGCAACTGCAAATTCGCTTTGAAGATGGATCCGTGGGTTGGTACGAAGCGGGATGGGGTCCGATGATTAGTGAAACAGCCTTCTTTATCAAGGATGTTATGGGTCCAAAAGGCGCCGTATCCATCGTCGCAAAAAAAGCTGCAGCCGCAGGGCAATCCGACCAAATCGACTCGCATACCAAAACCGAATCGCTACTCGTGCACCATGCAGACTTGAACGAGAAACAACTATTCGCCAAAAAAGACGAATGGATAGACTTGAAAGATGAACCCAACCATCAGGAATTGTGCAACCGAGAGCAAGCCTATTTCCTACAGGCTATTCGCACTAATTTAGATCTGAAGGAGCATTTGGAAGATGCGCTGAATAGCCTCAAAATTGCTTTTGCTTGCGATGAATCCGTGAAATCTGGAAAGGGTGTTTCCCTCTAAAAATATAGGCTAAGATAAAAAACCCGAACCCTCAAAAAAATGAAGAATAAAACCATCCTCATCACTGGTGGAGCAAGTGGAATTGGGCTCGCTCTCGTAGAAAAATTCACAACCGAAGGGAGTGACGTATATTTTATTGATTCCAATGGCCTACTTGGCAGACAAGTAGCAAAAGAATTTCAAGAAAAAGGAAAATCGGTTACTTTTTTGGAAGTTGATATCCGAGAAGAAAGTCAAGTTCAGGATGCGATTCAATCGATCCCTAGCAAATTGGATGTGCTGATCAACAATGCTGGCATCTCACATATCGGAAACTTAGCATCGACGTCCCTGGCTGATTTCGAGCGACTATTCGCAGTAAATGTCAGCGGTATGTTTCTCTGCAGCCAAGCGGCCCTTCCCAAGTTGATCGAAGATGGTGGTGGATCCATTCTCAACATGTGTTCGGTAGCTGCCACGATGGGAATTCCAGATCGCTTCGCTTACAGCATGACCAAGGGAGCCACCCTTTCCATGACCTTGAGCATTGCCCGAGATTACGTAAACCAAGGAATCCGCTGCAACTGCATCTCTCCAGGGAGGGTGCATACTCCATTTGTGGATGGCTTTTTAGCAAAAAATTACCCAGGAAAAGAACAAGAAATGTTTGAGAAACTGGCAGCTACCCAACCCATTGGTCGAATGGGAACTCCCACCGAGATTGCAGAACTGGCCTACTTTATCTCTTCGGATGCCGGCAAGTTTATTACTGGATCTAATTTTACCATAGATGGCGGGTTTACAGGAATCAAAATGTAATCCCTCCACAATTTCTTATTGAATTTAAACACCCAATAAACCTACCCAGCCCATGAAACTAATCCGATTTGGAGAAGCAGGCAAAGAACTTCCAGGCATCGAAGATCCTTCAGGCAAACGCTTGGATTGTTCTTCTTTTGGAGAAGATTGGAATGAAGCATTTTTTGGCAGTGAGGGCTTGGATCGCCTAAGTCAATGGCTGAAAACCCAGCAAAGCAGCTTAAAAGAAATTCCAGCGGGAAGCCGTCTTGGCTCACCCGTAGCCCGGCCCTCCAAGATCCTATGCATCGGCCTGAATTACCGAAAGCATGCCGAAGAAGCAGGCATGCCAGTTCCCGAAGCCCCTATCCTATTTATGAAGGCGAGCAGTTCCCTCTGTGGGCCATTTGATGACATTTACATTCCACGGAATTCCACCCAAACCGACTGGGAAGTGGAGCTAGCAGTGGTCATCGGCAAACGAGCCAAGTATGTCACGAAAGAAAATGCCTACGACTACATCGCTGGCTATTGCGTCCACAACGATGTCAGCGAGCGAGACTTTCAGTTGCGGCATGGCGGGCAATGGACCAAAGGAAAAAGTGCGGACCATTTTGCCCCCTTAGGCCCCTACCTGGTGACCAAAGAAGAAATACCCGACCCACATCAACTATCCCTTTGGCTCGAAGTAAATGGGGAGCTTCTCCAAAATAGCAACACGGGAGATTTGATTTTTGACATCCCTACGCTGGTTTCTTACGTGAGCAATTACATGACCCTACTCCCTGGGGATGTCATCTCCACAGGAACACCCTCGGGAGTGGGTATGGGCTTGAAGGAGCCGCGCTATTTGAAAGCAGGTGACCGAGTACGATTGGGTATCGAAGGCTTAGGGGAATCCGCACAACTGGCAATTCAAGATCCAGAAGCATGAGAATCGACGCGCACCAGCACTTTTGGAAGTACGATTCCGAGCGATTTGAGTGGATAACAGATGACATGGCTGAACTTCGGAGAGATTTTCTTCCTGAAGACCTGTACCCAATTCTGCAAACCGCCCAAATCGACGGTTGCATTGCTGTGCAAGCAGAGGAGCACCTTCGCGAAACAGAATTTTTACTCGAACTGAGCGACAGCCATCCTTGGATCTTGGGGGTAGTTGGATGGGTAGAATTGGCACAGGACAACTTGGATGAGCTGCTGGATGCTTGGTCAAGTAACGGCAAGTTGCTGGGATTTCGAGAGGTTCTCCAGTCCAAGGATCCTGAATACATGCTCCGCAAAGACTTCATTCGCGGAATTCGGAAAATCGGGCAACGAGGGTACACCTATGATCTTCTCACCTATCCGCATCAGCTCAGTGCCGCACTCAAACTTGTCGATTCCTGTCCCAATCAAGGCTTTGTGATCGATCACTTGTCTAAGCCAGACATCAAAGCTGGGGACTGGAAAGCATGGAAAAAAAGCCTCCTACCCTTTGGGGAGCGTGAGCTCGTTTGCGCCAAGCTTTCAGGACTAGTCACGGAAGCCGATTGGAAGAAATGGAATTCCAGCGACCTCTTCCCCTACTTAGAAATTGCCCTGGAAATATTTGGGCCAAAACGACTCCTTTTTGGGAGCGATTGGCCGGTGTGCCTAGCAGCAGGAGATTACCAAGAGGTCATTGGAGTGATTGAATCATTTGCCGACCAACTTTCAGGGGATGAAAAAGACGCTCTTTTTGGAGAAAATGCTCAAGAATTTTACAAGATTTAATTTGCATCGAAGCAATCATGGATTTACAACTACAGGATAAAGTCATCTTAGTTTCTGGCGGAGCAAAGGGCATTGGAGGAGCTATTTCCAGAGGACTCATCGAAGAAGGGGCGATCCCCGTTATCATCGACCCTTCCGATACAGAGGGGAAGCAACTCGTAGATTTAGCTAAAGGAAAGGCCTTGCACCTCAAAAAACGACTTTTCTCCCCAGCAGATGCTGAAGGCGTAGTTCAAGAGGCGCTTTCTAAGTATGGAAGAATTGATGGATTGGTGAATAATGCAGGCACAAACGACGGAGTAGGATTGGAAAAAGGAAGCCCAGAGGCTTTCCTTCAGTCTGTTGAGAAAAATGTTGGCCATTACTATTTTCTTGCTCATTATGCCTTGGATGCCTTGAAAAAATCCAAGGGTACCATTCTGAATATCTCCTCCAAAACTGCTGTTACAGGGCAAGGCAATACCTCCGGTTATGTAGCTGCCAAAGGCGCTCAGCTCGCACTTACTCGAGAGTGGGCGGTAGAGCTCCTGCCCTACCAAATTCGGGTCAATGCCATAGTTCCTGCAGAGGTGTATACCCCTATGTACGCAACCTGGATTCAGTCCTTTCCAAATCCAGAAGAAAAGTTGGATGAAATCAGTCGTAGGGTACCGCTACAAAACCGAATGACCACCGCAGAAGAAATTGCAAACATGGCGCTATTTCTTCTCTCCCAAAAAGCTTCACACATCACCGGACAGCATATTTTTGTTGACGGTGGCTACACTCACTTAGATAGAGCCCTATGAGCACTAAAGCTGAACTCGTACCCAAGAAACTGTTAGTTCCCTTTATCCTTATCACTTCCTTGTTTGCGTTGTGGGGATTCGCCAATGACATCACCAATCCGATGGTGGCTGCATTTAAACGAGTGCTCGAACTCTCCAACACTCAAGCCTCCTGGGTACAACTCGCTTTTTATGGTGGATACTTCACCATGGCCTTGCCCGCAGCCTTTTTTATTAAGAAATATTCCTATAAAACTGGAGTTCTCCTGGGTCTTGCCTTGTATGGCTTTGGAGCCTGCCTTTTTTATCCGGCTGCAGCCCTAGAAAGCTATGGATTCTTTTTAGCAGCACTCTACATTCTAACCTTTGGTTTGGCCTTTCTTGAAACTACTGCCAACCCCTACATCCTTTCCATGGGCAGTGAGGAGACCGCTACGCAACGCTTAAACTTAGCTCAAGCATTCAACCCAATGGGTGCATTGGCTGGGTTATTTGTAGCCAAAACGTTCATCCTCAACAATCTCCAAAGTTCAGCCACCGACGAATCAGGCAAAGTATACCTTTTCGATAGCCTCGATGAAACAGCAAAAGCTGCCATTCGAAGCAATGATTTATTCGTGATCCGAGATCCTTATGTGATGCTAGGGCTTGTAGTCTTGGTGATTTTAGTGCTGATCGCATTGATTAAGATGCCAGAAACGAAGGTTGAAGGCGATAAGGTAGACTTTATTCCTACCGTCAAGCGGTTGGTAAAAAATAGAAATTTTGTGGAAGGTACGCTAGCACAACTGGTGTATGTAGGCGCGCAAATTATGGTTTGGACCTACATTTACCAGTACGCCGAAGCGCTAGGCATCTCGACATACGACGCGGTAAACTATGCATTCGCTTCCTTAGGCGTATTTTTAATTGGAAGATGGATCTGTACCTTCCTGCTGCGAATCATCCCAGCAGCAAGACTCTTGGCCTGGTTTGCCGTATTGGCGATGGTCTTTACGCTGGGGGCTATTTTCATCACAGGGATGGTAGGACTCTATTCGCTTGTAGGAGTTAGTTTTGCCATGTCCTTGATGTTTCCCACAATCTATGGAATTGCATTGGAAGGCCTTGGAGAGGATTCCAAATTTGCCGCTGCATTTCTAGTGATGGCCATCGTAGGTGGAGCCATCATGCCTACCTTGCAAGGAATGATTCTGGATTTGGGAGGCAAAGGCTACACAGACCTCTTAATTCTTGGAGTTTCAGAAGTTAACTTCTCGTTTATCTTGCCCTGGGCATGCTTCCTACTCGTGTTCATCTTCGCCATAAGAGTACGAAAATAAGTTTTCCGCCTTTTTCCTCCTCTATGAAAACATTTGTCCTAATCTGTGATCTCAAAAATGAGCCCGAGGCCATTGAAGCCTATGTTCGCTGTCATGAACAAGTAGATCCAGCCATCCTGGAAAGTATCCGTGTTGCAGGAATCCTGGAGATGAGTATTTACCGGTGGGCACAGCGGCTCAGCATGATTCTTGTTACCTCCGATGACTTTAGCTTTGAAAAAAAAGCGGCACTGGATCTGGCCAACCCAAAAGTTCAAGAATGGGAGGCATTCCTTGGGCAGTACCAAACTAATCTTCCGGGCACTCCTCCTACCTGGAGGTGGGCTCTCACCGAAAAAATATTCAGCTTTACCACCTGAGGCATGGGTCGAAGAATACCTCAACGACCCCTCTTAACAACATAATTCTTAACGCCATGAAATACATTCTAACCCTCCTTACCTTCCTTGCTACTAGCCTAGCTTTTTCCCAAAATCATACCCTAAACTTATGGCCGGGACTTCCTCCGCTTCAAAAGTCTCAGATCAACAAGAGAAATCCGTGCAGGAGGGCATTGTTCGTATTTCAAATGTTCAAATCCCTAGCATTGAAGTTTATTTACCCACCCAGCAAATCGCTACCGGTGAAGTAGTTGTGATTTTTCCTGGAGGCGGGTATGGTATACTGGCTTACGATTGGGAAGGAACCGATTTTGCAAAATGGCTCAACTCGCAAGGAATAGCAGGTATTGTCGTAAAGTATCGATTGCCACTGTCCCCCTCTCTCACAGATCCAAAGGAAGTTCCCTTGCTCGATGCACAACGAGCCATCCGATTGGTACGGCAACATGCCGAGTCCTGGAATATCAACCCGTCCAAGGTGGGAATTATGGGATTTTCTGCTGGAGGGCACTTGGCTGCAACGTTGAGCACCTCCTTTGCACATCAACTACCACTTGAAAAAGATGCAATCGATAACCTATCCGCTAGACCAGATTTTTCCATTCTTGTCTACCCAGTAATCTCTTTTCAAGACGCTCCTACCCATGGTGGCTCACGCAAAAATCTAATTGGGGATCCCGCAAATCCTGAATTAGTAAAGCGGTTTTCCAATGAACTTCAAGTTACGGCAAACACCCCTCCTACCTTCCTGGTACATGCACAGGATGACAAGGCAGTACCACTTGAAAATTCCTTGCTTTATTATCAAGCTCTACATGCTAAAGGTGTAAAAGCTGCATTGCACATCTATCCAACAGGTGGACATGGCTTTGCATTTGGTTTGGGAAAAGAAGCTGTGTCAGGATGGAGAGAAGTACTGCTTGGTTGGCTAAAAGAAACCGTAAAATAAGCCCACAAGTAGGAGCTCCTAATCGGTTCAATTCAAAAAAAATATTAATTCAACACACTATGCCTATTCGTGTAATTGCCTTTGATGCGGACGATACCCTTTGGATAAATGAAACCTATTTCCGTGAGGCTGAAGAAAAATTTGCCAGCATCTTGGAAGATTTCCTTCCCCAGCATGCGATCATGAAGGAACTTTACCGAACTGAAATCGGTAATTTAGGTCTTTATGGCTATGGAATTAAAGGCTTTATGCTATCCATGATCGAGACTGCCATTCGCATCTCTGCAGGGAAAATGCCTATTTCACTAGTAGAAAAGATTATTGGAATTGGTCAAGAAATGCTAGAAAAGCCGGTGGATTTACTTCCAGGCGTGAAAGATGTCTTGCAATCCCTTCAAGGAAAATACCGCATCGTACTTGCTACCAAAGGAGATTTGGTGGACCAGGAACGGAAACTTCAAAAATCTGGATTGGAAGGCTACTTCCACCACATT
>CANHCD010000076.1 GCA_947458795.1 Cyclobacteriaceae bacterium
AGAAGACGTTGAAGGTTCGTGACCCAAATAAATTGAGTGCCAAGTCGGCAGGTCTATTGGTCAATTGGTTGAGGCCAAACTCAATGCTTAAGTCATTGGGGATGTTTGGTCGTCCACCAATAGGCGTTTTAGGAGTAGTAGGAGCGGAATCTTGTGCTTGAGCATTTAGAGTAAATGCGAGCAAGGCAAGCGTGAGTAATTTTTTCATCAAAGAAGCTTCTTTTCAAGAGGATGTGGGCAAAAATATAAAATTCGCAAGGATTTACCCGCTTCCTTGGCTTAATTATTCTTAAATGGGGGAGGGATAATTCTTGGATTTTATGGAATTCTTCCGGCGATCTTTTTGGAGGGAAAAAATTATTACGTACTTTTGCAATCCGATCTGGCTTCGTAGCTCAACTGAATAGAGCACCTGATTACGGCTCAGGAGGTTTCAAGTTTGAATCTTGACGAGGTCACAAAAACTAACCCTAACTTTCTTAAATTTAAGAAGTTAGGGTTTTTTGTTTTTAAAAAGTTCCAAATTAGGGGTGCTAAGGGCTTCCAATAAAGTGATTTGTCCTTTATCGAGGTACCTACGATTAGCTCCAACCTAGTTTGAAAATATTACCTCCAAATATCCTGTTGATTCCAGTTGTTTAAAAAGCCCAGTTTATAGATAGGCATTGCTGGGTACCGAGCAAACAAATCTAAGATCTTTATTATTATCTGGCGGTTTGGTGTGACTTTGTTGTGGATTTCAAGATGTGACTTGAGGCTTGGAAGCAGGATCAGCTTCTAGTGTGATGATTTTTAATTACCTTATTATTTGGAGCTTTGCGACGAGGTTGTCCTCTAAAGTCCTTTATGGTTGTGCATTCATTTTGCCATGAATACTTCAAATTCTCTTGAGTGGAATTGTTTGATCAAAGATTTCGTTGTACTATTGCATTGTTCTTTACCATTGGTCTGGAATCTACAAAGGTCTTAGACGTTGAACCCAAATCAACGTCTTTTTATTTTTTAAGGTACGGGCTGTTCCGATCAAAATCAGGTGAGTTTAGAATGTTTGTGATATCGCTCTTTTCGAAGGCGGTAATCAACTTAGCCTTCAAAAACCCTGTAAACATGATCACTACAACATAATTCCCTTTCACAATACTGATTCTTCGGTTATCGAAATAGCTTTTGGTCGATTTGTTCCATCCTGTTTTTAGTATGGCCTCAGGATCCTGAAGTGCGGCTTTGATCCAAAGAATTTTTTCAAGGCGGTTCAAAGACAGGATTGACTTGTCCCCTGGTTTTCGATCAACACTTTCGAAAAAAACATGTTTGAACATGTCTTCATAGAAGTGAACCATAACGCCGTCAAAGGTTCCGATGGGAGCAGCACAATATTCCATCTTCCAGATCTCCTTAAATTCCTCCACAGGAATCAAGTGAGCCTTTAGCTTTTTATACTCCATTACCAGCCCCCCTCTAGATTTATTCTAAACACATTGAATTTTTCTTCGCTTTTTGGGGTGTGTCGAATCGGGTTGCCTAGAAATGTCTCTTCGGTTTCGAGTATAAGCTGTTTTTTTGAAGGGCTCTTGACAGAGTTATTTATCTTTGCATGCACCATGCCCGTCAAGACATCAGCAAGTTGAATTCCTACGGAATCATTAGAAGGAAGTGCTTGGAGAATCGGAATGTCTGAAAAAAGGTTTGACATGTCAAGGCACTGCTGCAGGTCTTTTAGCCTTCCTTTATCCCGATTGACTTTTTGATCAAGGAAAATATAGTAGTCGTTGAAGTCGTAAATCCAGTGGTGAAGTAGCTGATAATAAAATTTGTAAAACCCGAGCTCTTTATCTCCATGAAAGTAGTTGCTGTTTACTGTCTTTGCATCCACCACAATCACTCTGAATCTAAGCTGAGGTGTTTCAAAAAAATACAGAATCAGATCCTTGTATAAATCCAAAAAGCGGAGTGAAACTTTGTTCCACTTTACTTCACCGTTTACACCATGAGATTTTTTGATCTGACTGATTCGATCTTTAAAGTGAGGGCGAAAATCCTTCGGCATCCAAATGCCTCCGATAGTAAAGAACTGTGGCTGTTTGGAATCATTCAAGGCTTCCAATCCACTCTCATCGCAGTATATTTCAAAATCCATGGTGAACTCAAAGACAGTTAAAAAAATGACCCGAGAGCAGTTCTTACGGTATGCTGCACGGGGACTGTTAGATTAAAGGTAGATTATTTGAGTGAAAATCTCCTAGTAATTTAGGTGTTTTTAATGCAGGCCAACTTCCTAATTAAATTATGGCTACCCGCTATTTCTCATCTATCCAAACTCCACTTCTTCTGGTTCCAGAATGACCATAGGGCTTTGAAGTACTCGAACTAGCAGGTTTTTCAACCGGTGCTTTTTTCACTTCCACCTTTGGCTTTTCCGCTACTATAGGGGTAGGCACAATTTCCTCCTCCACCTTCTCTTCAACTAGTGCGGCAGGAATAACTTCCTCCTGCACCTCAACTTCCACTAGTGGCGTAGGAATAATTTCCTCCTGTACCTCCTCTTCCACTAGTGCGGTAGGTACAATCTCTTCAATCGCCTTGTTTTCTTCTATTGGTGAAGGGGTGTTTTCTTCTTTTGATTCAGGATTTGACAACTTGACGATCTTATCCAAATTGAGGATAACAAGTAGGAGAATAACTCCGAAAAGGATAAGCGAAAAAAACATGAAATTCATGGAGGGCAAACTTCCATCACCCAAAAAATAATTCCATGCCGCAATCCCCATTACAGCCAAAATCAAGAGGATTGCAAAGGTTGGTAAACTGAATCTATTCGTCTTTTTCATATCCAATTCGTTTTCTTGTATTCAAATTAGTTCAGAAAATTAACGAATTTAAACTTGTTAGGAAATCGAAACTTCAAAGTTTCTTAGATTAAATGGACAGTAGACGGACGGTAGATCACAGTACAATGTACCCACCACGGCGGGCAGGCCAGGTACGAAGTATGGATTCTAAACCTAGTCACAAAAGGACCTGGCTGTTGTAGGTGAGCGTTTGACTGACTTTCGACTTTCGGCGGTTGACAAAATAAGTTAACCTAACGGATACAGTTTGTTTAGGGCAATACCCCTTGGTTGCATTAGTGTCTTCGCATAGATTGGGTCAAGCTTTAAATAGTAAGGCATTTTTAAACAAAAAAAAGCAGCCCGAAGGCTGCTTTTAATTTTTAGTGTCCTGCTGAAGCGGCGGGTTTGACACCGCGCTGCCAGATAAAGAAGATCACAAAGAGTACTATCAAGATGCCTGGGAAAAGCATCATTTTTTCTAGTGTCGCTTGACCTGCTGCGAGTTCAAGGGATTCTCCAACCAAGCCAGCTGCACTCTGTGCTGCTCTTGAATCATCAATCCAGCTTCCAATGATTGGCTGGAAGATAGCAGTAGAAAACATACCCACTCCTCCGATAATGGACATTCCCAAGGCTCCGGATAGTGGCACACGCTGGGCTACAGCACCGACCATCACTGGCCAGAAGTAACATACTCCTAGTGCAAAGATCAGAGCAGCCACATAAGACATGTTGCCTGTCACCGTGCTAAACAAGAAGATACCAACCGTCGTGAAGATAGCGCCTCCCAAGAGTACGCCAGTCTGTCCCAAGGCTTTCACCACAGGACCAGCAAAGAATCGTCCGATGGCCATTACGCCAGTGGTCAAAGCAAGGATCAACATGCCTGAAGCACCGCTTTGGCTCAACACGATATTGGCCCACTGCTGCGGTCCAAATTCAGAGATTGCAGTCAAGGCCATCGCGAAGAATAGGAAGATAAATACAGGGCTTAACATGGCTTTTAAGTTGGAACCAACCGATGTTACACCTTCTACGGAAGGCTTAGGGAAGGCTTTACCAAAGAATAGTACTGCATAGGCAATGGTTGGAACCATCATCACCCAAACTTGAGTTTGCCAAGCAAAGCCTCCATCGGTCATGAATTTGGATACCAAGCTTCCCAAAACAATGCCACCAGGGAACCACATGTGGAAGCGATTGAGCATCTTGTTTAGGGTAGTACCTGAATACATGTCGGCAATCATCGGATTACATGCTGCCTCAGTACAGCCGTTGCCGAAACCGATAAATAGCGTGGAGATCAACAAGGTGGTGTAGCCATCCGCGAAGATGGTCATCAGGATCCCAAGGGTGTGGGTCACAAATGCGATGCGCATGATGTTGGCCGGGCCAACGATGTGGTAAAATAGACCTCCAAGAATCATGGAGATAGGAAATCCTAAAAACCACATGGAGTTAATAAAGCCTAATTGCTCTGCATTTAAGCCGAATTGTTCTCCCAACTGGGGAAGGATGCCTGCTCGAATAGAGAAGGAAAATGCGGTGGTGATGAGCGCCAAACAACTTGCGTTGAAGAGTGCGCCACGGTTAATGGTTTGTGTCATAAGGTAGTGCTTTAGGTTTATGGGTTGCGTTAAGTGACTTTTGACACATTCAAAGTAGGCAAAAAAATGAAAACAGCTATCCTGAATTCAAAAAAAAATAGACAAACTTCTCCCAAGACCCTTGTCGAGCCTGGAAATAAGTAGAAAAAAAACTTGGATTTACCGCACAAAAACCCAGTCCTGGGCACTGCTCAAGCGTTCGGCAAATTCATAGCCATCTTCTTGAAAAACCTTGAGCTGCTCCGGATCGGTGATCCTATTTTGGATAGCATAGCGAGTCATCAATCCTCTTGCCTGCTTGGCAAAGAACCCGACTACCTGGTAGCTCCCTTCCTTGTGTTCCTTGAAATGGATGGTGATGACAGGCATCTTCAAGGTCTTTTTATCTACTGCCTTGAAGTATTCTTGAGAGGCTAAGTTGACTAAGGTCCTGCCCTCGCCTGCGGCATTCAAAGCCTTGCTGATCTTGGTTCCCCAGTAGTCATAGAGCGAGTTTCCCTTTTTGGTTTTGAGCTTGGTGCCCATCTCCAATCGGTAGGGCTGGATCAAATCCAGTGGTTTCAATAGTCCATAGAGGCCTGACAAGACGCGTACATGCTGCTGGGCAAATTCAAGTTCTGCTTCGCTGAATTGATCTGCCTCCATCTTTGCATAGACTTCTCCTTTAAATGCCAAAATCGCCTGCTTGGAGTTCTCCATATTAAAAGTCTCCGTAAAGGTCTTGTAGCGTTCCTCATTCAAGGTGGCGAGCGAATCGCTGAGGTGCATCAACTTCGAAATTTGAGAAGCGGACTTCTTTCTCAGCACCCCCACCAAGTCTTTGACTTCCGCAGGAAAGTCGGGTTGGGTATGTCCGCTGTACTCAGGGTGGCTATAGTCTAGGGTTTTGGCAGGAGAAATGACAATCAACATGGGTTACTGGATAATCGTAATGGCTTTGGTTTCAGTTCGGGTGATATTCTGTTCTCTTGAGGTAAACCGCACAACGGCCACGTATGTTCCCGAAGGAACTAATTTTCCATTCACAAGTCCATCCCAAGGGCAGAATGGCTGTTTGGGTTCCAAATTTTCATGGTCGCAGTAAAAAATAAGTTCCCCCCAACGGTTGTAAATAAACACATCTACTTCGTCAATGTACTCGTTGGCATACAGGATAAAATTGCGGCTTGGGTCTCCCAGCACCATCCCGCTTGGGAAGACCACCTTGAGGGTACAATCTTCGACCACCGTAAAGGTGCCTTCCCATTCGCAGCCCAATGCGTCACCCACACGAAGGGTGTAGGTACCTCCCTTTTCAGGGCTGAAGCTAGCATCCTTGGATACTTCCTTCCCATCCAAAATCCAGGAGTAGCTGGCATAGCTGCCAGGGTTGAGGGTAGCCGATTTTCCCTCCAGGGCACAAATCACAAGCGGTTCTGTAGGTAGAATAGGAGGGCTCAATTTGGACTTCACAACCACGACATTGGCTCTACCGATCTCACATCCAAATTGGCTGCGCAAAAGTACCTCATAGGTACCTTCTTGACTGACTTCAATGAGGCTAGTCGTGAATTGTGGGAGCCTAGTACGCGTTCCTCCAGTTACCAAAAACCATTCAAAGCCGTTTACGGTGGTTAAATTGGCCTTCACTTCAATCGTGGTCTTGGATTGATCCACACAAAAAGGACTGGCATCCAAACTTACCGTCAGTCGATTGGGAAGTAAGGTAGCGGTAAACGGAATTTTCTTAGTTGGGCAAAGAACTCCAGAAATAGGCTGCACCTCTAAGGTATAGTTTCCGGACTTGCTCGGTACAAATTCTTGTCTTCGCCCTACAATGATTCCCAAATCATCTCGCCAGAGGAAAATCACATCGGCTGGGATGGCATTTTTGAGTATGGCCTCAAATCGTATCCCGGTAAGGCAATCCACGATGGGAGGAGAAACTTCAAAGTCAAGCGCTGGGCTCAAATTCACAGTCATTTGGAGTATTTTGGGGCAGTTGACTCCGGTAGGATCGGCTCCAAGGATGACATATTTTCCCGCTTGGGTAAGTAGAAAGGATCCCCCTGCCTGAGGATTAATTGCGTTGCCAGTTGGTCCCGTGATCAGGTAGTTTAGTGGCTTAGGCCCACTTGGGGTGAAGGAGTAGGAAACACAGCCTTCGACCACTGGAGGCACGGAAAATTCAACTTCAAACTTTTGAGCTACTGTATAGACCGTTTTAGTTGGGATGGAGCAGCCCGTGGGATCTAGGATTTCCACCAAATAGCTTCCGTAGGATACAGGAACCTGAAAACTCGCTTGATTAGGAAGCGGACCACTCAGCTCGAGTCCATCGCCTTGTCGGACGATTTTGTAAGTGCCTACTCGGGGCAATCCAGAAGTTAAATTAATTTGAATTGATCCCTTTGCCACTCCAGTAGGTGAGCAGCTTTCGTCCTTTGCCACCACTGTAAATGCATAGGCTGCAGGAGGATTTAAATTTTCTACCGTAACAGACGCAGAATAGGTACAGCCTGCTGCATTTTCTGCTTCAAGGGTATAGACTCCAGGTGCGAGGCCCGAGATGGGGATCAGGGTGCCTGCTGGAGCTGCAGGGAAGGATAGTCCCAGTTCGACAAGCCGAATCCTACTTACTGCAGCCAGCAGTCTCACTTCAATGGCTCCATCTTTGGTAGCACAGCTTGTGGCGCCTTTGATGGCTTGGGCTTCGATGATGGGCAATTCGTTGACTTGTAGGTTGAGGGATTTGGATACTTTACAGCCTGGAAGGATGGGGTCTTGGGCCACAAAAGTAAGGGTGTATTGTCCTGGACCAGGTAGGCTTTGGATTTCCAATTCCAACTCAAAGAAAGGGCCTAAGGGGACCTTAACTCCATTGCCATTGCGCTCGTAAAACCATTCCCCAGTGACGGGCGTGTTGGGGGCGAAGGTGACGGAAGTTTCTTCGTAGCAGACTACAGTTGCCGTTTGGGTCAGATCAAATTCAAAGGCTGGGCCTACAAAAATGGAGGAGGTAGAAGTACAGGTTTCAAAGAGTGTTTCCTCGTCATCCCCTCCAGCTGCCGTTGGGCGGTATTGAACGACCACAGTGTAGATGCTTTCCTCCGTTACGGTAATGGTATTGGAGTTGCTGTTTCCAAAAATAGTTCCTGCTGCATTGGTCCATAGAAAATCATATAAACCTTGACTCGGGTCGTAGCCATTGATAGCGGTGAGGGTGATGGGGGTGCCTTCACAGAGGGTGGCATCAGATGCCAGGGTTAGGACTGGGGGAGCGATAACTTTAAGGGTTCCTTTATCGGTGAAATAGCCAATTTCCGCGCATCGGTCTACGCGCAACTCGATGGTGTAGGTTCCTGTCTTGGTGAAGAGTTGCTCTAAGTTTTGAAATTGATCCCCTGGACCTCCAAAATTGGAGCGAATGACCGTTCCATCCTCATGGGTGATCGTCCAGAAATAGGAGTCAATGTCGGGTTCTCCTCCTCCTTCTAGTGTGGCGGTTGCTCCAGATACTGGGTCCAAGCAGAGCGAAGAAGGGATGCCCAAGGCGGGTTCCGGGATAGAGCTCCCCGAGTTTTGAACAAAGGAAGGCAAACCTAAATTGGAGGTGCCCGGCATGGCTGCTACCGCACTTTGGTTGAAGGTACTCGCTGCGGTGCAACCGGAGCCTACTTGGATTTGACCAATACGGTTATCTCCCACGATGGCTACATAGATCTGACCATCCGACGCGATTTGTAAGGCGCCTAAGTTGAGACCTGAGGTTCCTGAAATTTGTTTTTTGGTAGATAGGATGCAGGTAGCTCGTGCAGCTGCAGTTGTGGCTGTAGCAAAACAAGAAGGGCAGCCCGAAGTCACCTCCTTGATGATAAACTCCTCGATACCTGGACCCCC
>CANHCD010000077.1 GCA_947458795.1 Cyclobacteriaceae bacterium
CCAAGGTGCCCTCTGTTTTTCGACGGTTGACCTTTTCCCAATCCAGCAGTGGACGATGCATCCAGCGGTTGTCGTAACTTTTGGAAGGATCCTGCTGGAACCGGTAATCGTTAGTATAGCCTACTTCATCTCCGTAAAAGAGCATGGGTAGCCCTCCCAAAAAGATGGAATGGGCTTGCATAAGCAAGATTTTTTGGATGCTCTGCTCAATTGCAGGACCATTGCCCTCAAAGAGTGCCTTTTCCAAGCCGCAAAGTGAGGCGAGTGTTCCGCTTATCCGCGCATCACCTGTCTTGGGATTGGAGGAAAAAAGTGCCCCCCGGGCAGGACTCATCCATTGGTCTCCAGAATAGGAATAGTATTCCTTCAGAAATTTGCGGTGCAAGTAAGGGTCCTTTCCTGTTTGTGCGATGCTGGCATCCTCGTAGCCGAGCCCGATGTCATCGTGGCAACGGGTGTAGGTAATCCAAGAGGTACCGTAGGGTTTGCGGAGAATGTCTGCTTGGGCCTGGAGCATCACGCTGGTGTCTCCAGAGGCGAGCATATCCCACTGCAGGGCCATCTGGGTGGCATTGTAGGCAAAATCGCACTCTTGGGCCACAAAATCTCCTGTTCCAAAGTAATTCATAATGTCTTTAGGCGCTACGATCGCCTCTCCGAGCAGTGCCATTCCTGGCGTGGCCACATGGACGCATTGCTTGATTAATCGAAGGAGTGTGTGCGCTTGGGGAAGGTTTTGGCAAGAGGTGCCTGTTTGCTTCCAAATAAAGGCGGGCGCATCGATGCGGAGCAGGTCTACCCCGAGGTTGGCATAAAATAGCATGGTCTCCACCATCGCCTGCAAGACTTTGGGGTTGCTGAAATTCAAGTCCCATTGGTAATTGTGAAATACCGTCATCACCCAGCGCTTCATCTCCTCATTCCAGGTGAAGTTGCCCGGGGCACTTTCCGGGAAAATCTCCGGCATGGCCTGTTCAAATTCGTTAGGAATCCAGCGATTTTCGTAGGTGTAATAGTAATTCTGGTATTCTTGATCGCCTGCCTTGGCCTTCATGGCCCAGTCGTGTCGGTGCGAAGTATGGTTGAGTACGATGTCCAGCATCAGGTACATGCCTTGCGCATGCATGGTTTGACGCAAGGCCATCAAATCTTCCAATGTCCCGAATCGTGGATCTACCTTACGGAAATTGGAAACCGCATAGCCACCATCACTTTCTCCCTGCGGGCTTTCGAAGAGCGGCATCAAGTGGAGAAAATTTACTCCCAAATCCTGCAGGTGTGGAAGTTTGGAAGGCATGGTTTTGAGGCTGCCTGCAAAACGGTCCACGTACATGCTCATTCCTGCTAGATTTTGACTCAAAAACCAATTGCCTTCGGCGTCCTTGTTTCGATCTCGCTCTCGAAGCGATTCTTCCCGTCCTTGGTAACCCAGAATCAGGCTTCGCCAAAGCTCGAGCAACTGAGATTCAGCTTCCTCATGAACCCCATAGAGTTCTTGGAATAAACCCTGAATTTTGGGAAGGCTGTTATGAAACCGGGTTACAAAATCCCGATCTGCTCCCTGGGTATCTAGAGAATGGGCCTGGAAAAGTTGATTGATTTTTTCAGTACGCGTGATTTCTACCGACATGGGTGTAGGCTAAGGTGGTGGTGATTGGAATAGGTTAATGTCCTGAAGGGGCTTGTGAAGGAGAAGCGGTGGTTTTACTTCCTTTGATCCGCAGCGTAGCCACCGCAGCAATAAGCAGCAATACCCCTCCAAAAAGAATGGCCTGCCCCGCATCGTTGTTCAAGAAGTTTTTGGAGATATAGCCAAAGGTCAGCGTCTGGAAGATCATGGGGATTACGATCATCATGTTGATGATACCCATGTACACGCCGTAGCGTTCTTTGGGAATTTCGTTGACCACCAAGAGGTATGGGATCCCCATCATGCTGGCCCAGGCAATGCCAAAACCGGTCATGGGGATAAACAAGGCATACTTATTTTCCAGTATTGGGAAAATCAACAAGCCGATTCCAGCAAGTAATAAGCAAATAAAGTGTACTCGCTTGGCCCCGTATTTTTGGGCCAGCGTCACTAAGAAGAAGGCAGAAAGGAAGGTCACAATGTTGTACCAGCCATTCACCAAACCAGCCCAACCCACTGCTTCCTGGTAGGCGGCTGGATCAGAGGAAGGTGTCACTTTCCACACGGAAAGGGCGATACTCTTGGCGGAATTTTGCCAGTAGCAAAACAGCGCATACCATTGAAAGAGGTACACCAAGGCCAACTTCCACATCACGGAAGGCATGACTAAAATTGCCTCTAAGATTTCTAGGTTTTGCGCAAAAAGCACGCGCAAAGCCGGCTTACTGTCCACCCAAGAAAGCACTTTGCGAATCAGGCCGCGATCAACTAGCGTAAAAGGCAAAAGGATTAAAAACACGGCATAGGCCACCAAGGTGCTCAGGATGGATAGAAAAAACTGAATCGCCGGATGAGGCATGCCCTGGTTGCGAATCTTCAGGGCTGCAAGCTCGGCTTCAGAGGGTGGGTATTCGGGGGTTTTAGACATGCTCCAAAGCACAGAAGTGATGGAGCAGACCGTTCCCAAGAAGAAGGAGGCATACACCCAAACGGGGAGTGCACCCCAGCTGCCTTTGAAGTAGATTTGAAAAAAGAAGAGAGATAAGTTGGCTAAGGTGATGCCTAGACCGGTGAAGAAACTTTGGGTCAGGAAGCCTTTGCCGTACTGCTCCTCTGGGAGGCTATCTGCAATTAACGCCCGATAAGGCTCCATGGCGGTGTTATTGGCTGCATCCAGTACCCATAACAAGCCAGCGGCCATCCACAAGGAACTGCTGAAGGGATAGAAAAACAAACAGATGCTACATAGTAGCGCCCCTATAAAGAAATAGGGCTTTCGTCTCCCATAGCGATCGCTCCAAGTGCTGTCGCTCAGTGCACCAATGATCGGCTGTATCAAGAGCCCTGTCATTGGTCCAGCGAGGTTGAGCAGGGGGATCTCATCTGGAGCTGCGCCCAGCATGTCGTAAATGGGATTGACAGCACTTTGCTGAAGTCCAAAACTATATTGGATCCCAAAAAATCCAACATTCATGTTGATGATTTGAGATAAGGACAAGGCAGGCTTTCGCATGGGTAATTTTGGGTTTCGGTCTTTTGGGCAATAATCCTTCATAAAATACGAAGATTCGCATTCTAAAAAACAGGATTAAGGAGAGAAGTACCTTCTATTTTCAGAAAACCCTTAGGAAATCGATTGATTTCCTTCACGCTGAACTAAAAAAATAATGTAAGTGGCTAATCCGCCGCGGCGGATATGATAAAATTTTAGCTCCAGGCCTTTTTCAAAAAGCGAAGCCAATTCCCTTGCATCACCTGTTGGACATCCTCTTCAGAGTAGCCTCGCGCGAGAAGTAGGTCGGGGATTTTTTGTAGGTCCGCGATGGTTTCCAAATCCGAAGGGCATTGTTCCTTTCCAAATGCTCCATCCAAATCTGAGCCTATGCCGATGTGATTGGCATTCCCTGCAAGCTGACAGATATGATCGAAGTGATCCAATAGGGTGTTCAAAGTCACGTTTCGCTCATTTGGGGTACTTTTACCGCGTATCCAGCCCGTGCTGAGCATCCAGGCATCAAATACCCCTCCAATTACTGCTCCACGCGCAATCAAGGCTTTGATCATCTCATCGGAGAACTGTCGGTTGTGATCTACCAGCGCGCGGCAATTGTTGTGACTCGCCCAAACTGGCCCTTGAAAATGATCCAAGGCATCCCAAAAGGCGAGATCACAGAGGTGGGTAGCATCTAGAATGATTCCCAATTCATCCATTTTGCGCAGCAAGTCCTTCCCCTGTTGAGAAAGTGGAGCAGAGGAATCCGTGCCGTAGGCATAGCGCCCTGGACCATAGTGAGCAGGCCCTAGCGCCCTCAAGCCATTTTCGAAGGCCGTTTCCAAATAGTCGAGGGACACGATGGAGTCGGCTCCTTCTAGAGATAAGATGTAGCCAATTGCTTTTTGACTTTTATCTTCCCCAGCATTCCAGTAGGCCAAATGCGCCTCCAGCTCCTGCCAGTTCCGAATTTGTTTCAATTCACCCTGCTTTTCCATCGCCCGATACCAGGCAAGTTGCCCTTGGGTATGTGCCCAGGCTTGTTGTGGCGAGTGCCAGCCCGGTAGCGGATTGTCTGGGGCTACAAAGCGGGCAATTTGCGTAGCGACCACTAGGCCCACATTTCCCTTCCGTAGTTCAGGAAGCGATACGGTTCCATTTCCTCGATCGGGTTTGTCAGTCATCCCCTGCTCTCGGGCATTGATCTCTGCAAGTGGGCGGGTAAGGTCCCGGTTCCACTCCATCGCATTCATGCTCAGGTCCAGGTGTGCGTCGATGGTAAACATACTAGAAGGCTTGGAGGATAAATACGGTGGGAACTTTGTGTAGGTCTAGGGGGTGAATTTTCCAGTCCGCGATGGTTTTGGTTTGGATCAACTCATCGGCAGCGGTGAGGTTTTTGGCAATGCACAACTTGGTGTGTGGTGCCAATGTAGACAGCGCATCGGCCAACAATTGATTGTTGCGAAAAGGCGTTTCCATAAAGAGCTGGGCTCGTTTTTCACGGATAGATTCCTGCTCCAATTTTTTTAAAGTGGCAGCTCTTTCTTTTTTATTGATGGGAAGGTAGCCATGAAAAGCGAAAGATTGGCCCGAAAATCCAGAGCCCATCAGCGCCAGAAACATGGAACTGGGACCCGAAATGGGCACTACTTGAATTCCTTTTTGATGGGCATAGGCCACAGCAAGGGCACCAGGGTCGGCAATGCCAGGGCAGCCAGCCTCAGAGATCACCCCGATGTCAACTCCCTGTAAGAGGGGCACCATCAAGCGCGCTATTTGCTCGGGCGGGGTATCCTTATCTAGAATTTCCAAATGCAGCTCTTCGATGTTAATCCCCAGCTTCAAGCTAGAGATGTAGCGACGTGCGGTCCGTAAGTTTTCAACCAAAAAATAGGTTGTATGGGCAATCACCTCCCGAACTTGTGGAGAAATTACTTCCATAGCTGTGTTTTCAGCGAGCACATTGGGAATTAAAAATAATTTTCCTTGGGGCATGTACAGTAGGAATTGAATTCGAAAGTTAAAATTTAATGTGCGAAATCCGTACCTTAATCGGGCATATACTTTCTCCAAATCCAACCATGCTCAAAAAATCCCTTCTCTTCGCCTGCTTGCTTTTACTTAGCATTCCCTCTTTTTCCCAACAACTCAAAGCCCTAGTAGGGGGAACCTTGATTGATGGCTTTGGAGGTACGCCTATTCGCAATTCGGTGATTATCGTGGAAGGGGAACGGATCAAGGCCATTGGGCAGGTGGGAAGTCTGGCCATTCCTGCTGGAGCGGAAGTGATTTCCACCGAAGGCATGAGTGTTTTGCCCGGGCTTTGGGACATGCACGTGCACCTGATGCTCAATGGGCACAGCGACTACACGCATTGGGACAGCACCTACATCGATGTATTTGAGTCGGTGATCATGCCTTCTTCAGCCCATCAATTGCTGATGGCAGGTGTGACCTCTGCCCGAGACTTGGGCGCCCCACTTGAGGCCAGCATCAATGTCAAAAGACGCATCCAAAATGGAGAAATTCCAGGTCCCACCATCTATGTATCTGGGCCATTTATCCAAAAAGCACCCTATCCCAACACCGAAGCCTTTCGCTGGGGTGTAAACGGAGCAGCAGATGCCCGAGCAAAAGTAAAGAAACTGATCGATGCAGGGGTGGATGTCATCAAACTCATCGATCAAGACCAAATGACCTTGGAAGAAGCCAAGGCCGTAGTCGACGAAGCGCACAAGTATGGAAAAATGGTGGTGGGCCACTCCCACCGTCCTGACGAAATTCGAATCGGACTCCAAATTGGGGTGGATAATTTTGAGCATACTGGCTTGAGCAGTGCCCCAGAATATCCAGAAGACATCATGAAGATGATGAAAGAACGCGCAGCAAAAATGAACCTAGGCCCACTTTTCTGGACGCCAACCGTAGAAGGTCTTTTCAATTACGAGTTTGTGCGCGACAACCCAGAAAAACTAGACGATCCCTCCTGGCATTTGGGACTTCCGGATTCTATCGTCAGAGACATTCGAGCCTCGCTACGATTCCCTGGTAGAATGTCCTACTTTCAACTTACTCCTGTTCGTAAACCTACTTTAGATCGGAAGTTTGCCCAACTCAAAGAAAGTGGTGTGGTGATGCTGGTCGGCACGGACAGCGGCATTCCGATGAAATTTCACAGCCAAAGCACCTGGAATGAACTGGATGTATGGGTCAACCAGTTTGGAATGGACCCCTTGCTGACCATCAAAGCCGCTACCTATTGGCCAGCCGTGGCCATGAAAGTGGAAAAAGATTACGGTACCATCTCCGAAGGAAAATATGCCGATATCATCGCCGTAAAGGGGGATGTGTTGCGCTACATCAACTTGCTACAGGATGTGGACATGGTGATGAAGCACGGGAAGAAGGTGAAGTAAAATTTGTCCACGGCTAACGGCCCACTGCTCATTGAATTGAACTTCAAACCTATACTTGTTTAATCACCAACATATTTATTACGAACTAAATCTGCGTGTTTTTTCCATTCTCCGCCTCGGCGGAGCGTGAAAAATAGTTTCACGCAGATTTTTTTTTGAAAAATAGCGCAGATTAAAGGGTAATCGTCCAAAGACGATTGTCCTTAGATCACCAAATTGAAGTTCTAACCTTGGTTTCTTGGGTACAGATTTAAAAGCGGATAGGCTCAATGAACTAAATCAGCGTGTTTTTTCCATTTTCCGCCGCGGCGGAGCGTGAAAAATACAGCAACAATAAACTTGGCGGAATTTCCGCCAAGTTGACCTTCTAGCCCAAAAACTTTCGCATCTCTGCTACCACAGCTTGCGGCTGCTCGGCATGTAGCCAGTGCCCTGCATTGGGAATAGAGATCCATCCATAATTTGGGAAATGACGCTTCATGTCCGGAAGGTCTTTCTCTTGAATGTAGGAGGAATTGGCACCTCCCAAAAACAAGGTCGGTCCCTCAAAAACGGTTCCTTCATCCAAAGCTTTCCCCACCTCTTCAATGTGTTGGGTGATGACCGAAAGGTTGACTTTCCATGCGAATCCGTTCGTATCCCTACCCAGACTTTTCAATAAAAATTGGCGAATTCCCAGTTCCGGAATGTAAGGAGCGAGTAGATCATCCGCTTCTTTTCTAGATTGGAGTTGGGAGAGATCAAGCGCATTCAATCCTTCCAAAATCACTTGGTGGTGAATGGGATAGTACCTTGGAGCAATGTCTCCTACGATGAGTTTGCGTACCCGCTCAGGATAGGTCACCGCAAAATTCATCACGGTTTTCCCTCCCATGGAATGTCCCATCAAGTACACGGAGTCCAAGCCCTCGGCATCCAGCAGCTCACGCAAATCCTCCACCATGACCCCATAATTCCATTCATTGGAATGGGGGGAGTCCCCATGGTTGCGCTGATCCACAAGGTACAAGGTATAGTGATCGACTAGTTCCTTGGCAATGGAAAACCAGTTGTCTAAGGAACCAAAAAGGCCGTGAAGAATCACTAAAGGCGGGCCGGAGCCATTTTTTCTGAAATTTAACTTCATTTTGAAAGTACGAATTACGAAATACGAATTACGCGGCTAATGTTAGCGTTAAGAATATCTGCCCTAGGAAAACTTACAGCTCTAGCTGCCTGCGGTACAACTGGATTGTATTCTCCAAGCCGTAGTACAAGGCGTCACAGATCAGAGCATGTCCGATCGACACCTCCAAAAGCTGAGGGATTTGCTGCTTCAAATAGGCCAAATTATGCAAGTCCAAGTCATGCCCTGCATTCAGCCCCAATCCGAGTTCAGTGGCCAACTTGGCTACCTCCACATAGGCTTGCACTGCCTTTTCTCTATCCTGGTGATAGCCCGAGGCGTAGGGCTCAGTGTACAATTCTACCCGATCTGTACCAGTGAGTTTGGCGGGTTCAAAAAACTTAGCTTCAGGATTGATAAAGATGGATACGCGCGTGCCCATCGCCTTGAGTTCAGCCACAATATCTTGGAGCATGGATTGATGCTGGATGGTATCCCAACCGGTATTGGAAGTGATGGCCTGTGGCGGATCAGGGACCAGCGTAGCCTGAGCAGGCTTCACCGTCCGGATTAGCTCCATAAATCGTGCATCGGGATAACCTTCGATATTGAATTCAGTGCGTAC
>CANHCD010000078.1 GCA_947458795.1 Cyclobacteriaceae bacterium
CCATCAACAGGCTGTAGGAGGCATACAGGGCATAGCTAATCCAAAAAAGCGCCTGAAGGCTACTCCCAACCTGAGATTCTAATAATTTACTTTCAGGAAATATATTTCCTTGAGCAAAATAAAGGATGATGGGCGCCCCAATGACAAAAAACAGGTTGTCAAATATGGCGGTCACCATCACAAAGGCAATGGCTTTGCCCATCTTGATGCCTTCCTTATTCAGAATAAACATGGCTACAGCCGACCCTCCTACCACAGAGGGGGTGACTGCTGAGGCAAATTCCCAGAGCATGATCACATAGAAAGCTCGGGTCCAGGTCAGGTGCCGGTCGGTGATCTCTCGGATTCGGTAGACATAGCCAAAGTCTCGTAAGAAAATAACCAAAATGGCAAGGAAAATAAATAATGGGGAAGCATCAACGACCACACGTAAGTTTTCTGTAGTCAAATTGGGGTCAAAATAAAACATGGCAAAAATAATCGCCAAGCCAATTAGGATAGGTACCCACACCTTATTCGGGTTGAGGGTTTGAAAAATCTTTTTGTTGTCTAGTTTCATGCTTCCGTGGCGATTGGTTCGATTTTTTCTACCCAAAAATTATTGAAGCCTTCCCCTAGAATTAGGGTTAACTCAGAAAGCTGAAGCAATTCCAGAATGGCAAGAAAGGTATAGATCACAAATATTTTTTCGGGCTTGTACGAAATCAAATCCGTAAAGGGAACCTGCTTTTTGAAGCTGATTTTCTCAAGCACAAATGCTTTTTGTTGTTCAATGGTGTAGGGATACTGAATGATGGTATGGGTGGGTTCATCCGCTCGAGCAGCCAGTCGTGACATGCATTTTTGGAATACATGGAGCAGCTTGTACAAGTCTAGGTGCTGCAATTCAGCCTCCACATCTTCTACCTTACTCAGTTCTTGAAGTTCCTTCACTAGATTTCCCCGCTTTTCCTTGGACATGCGATCGAGTTCCAGTGCGGAAAGCTCCTCCACTACCGACTTGTATTTTTTGTACTCAAGCAAGTTGCGCACCAGCTCCTCCCGTGGATCTACCAATTCCCCCTGCTCGTTTAGTACAGGTCGAGGAAGCAGCATCCGAGATTTAATCTTCATCAGCGTAGCAGCAAAAAGTATAAAATCACTGGCCACTTCAATTTCTAAGTTTTCCATGTGATGGACATAGTCCAGAAAATCGTTGGTGATCTTGGAAATTGGGATGTCATAAATATCCAATTCGTCCCGCTCGATAAAAAAGAGCATGAGATCGAAGGGGCCTTCGAACAAGGGTAATTTGATTTCGAAACTCACAGGATATTTAATTATTTGGATTAATTTTGGGTACTCCTAGCCAAAGATATTCAATTCAATGAAATCTTGAGACTAGAAATTGGAAAGACTCATTTTGAATGCGATGTATTTTTCAAACAAACAGACCAGATAAAAGTTAATCTTTCTTGACAATAACACCCTGCCGATGCAAATTCAACCCGGTCCTTTATTAGCTCAAATCAATAGCCCTGATGATTTGAAGAACTTTTCCAAAGATTCTTTAGTTCAAGTTTGTCAGGAGTTACGCCAATTTATCATCGACAATGTGTCGGTGTATGGTGGGCATTTTGGAGCAAGTTTGGGGGTGGTTGAGCTTACGGTAGCCTTACATTATGTGCTCAATACTCCAAAGGACCAGCTGGTTTGGGATGTAGGACATCAGGCTTACGGGCACAAAATTCTGACGGGCAGAAGAGATGCTTTCCATACCAATCGCGTGTATGGCGGCCTTTCTGGATTTCCAAAGCGAACAGAAAGTGAGTACGACACCTTTGGCGTGGGACACTCCAGCACCTCCATCTCCGCTGCCTTGGGCATGGCGATGGCCTCCAAATATACAGGAGCTCCTTTGCAGCATGTAGCCGTCATCGGCGATGGATCCTTGACTGGTGGAATGGCTTTTGAAGCCTTAAACCATGCAGGGGTGAGCGGCACCAATTTGCTAATTATCCTGAACGACAATTGCATGTCCATCGACCCCAATGTAGGGGCCTTGAAGGATTACTTGACCGACATCACTACCTCACACACCTACAACAAGGTGAAAGATGAAGTATGGAATGTGCTGGGCAAACTCAGCAAATTTGGCAGCAGCGCACAAGAAATTATTTCCAAAGTAGAAGGAGCAATCAAATCTGCAGTACTCAAGCAGAGCAACCTCTTTGAATCCCTCAACCTCCGCTATTTTGGTCCTGTAGATGGACATGACGTGGACCACTTGGTGGAAATCCTCAAAGACCTCAAAGATATTCCTGGACCCAAAATCCTCCATTGCATCACCGTCAAAGGGAAGGGCTATGGCCCAGCAGAAAGTGGCAACAAAACCACCTGGCATGCCCCTGGAACTTTTGATAAGTTGACGGGTGAGATCTACAAAAAAACGCCAACTACACCGCAAGCGCCCAAATACCAGGATGTCTTTGGACATACAATGATTGAGCTTGCTGAAAAAGATGCGCGCATCATGGGGGTGACTCCAGCCATGCCGTCGGGCTCTTCCATGAATTTGATGATGGCAGCCATGCCTGATCGGGCATTTGATGTGGGCATCGCTGAGCAGCATGCAGTCACCTTCTCTGCGGGGATGGCTACCCAAGGGCTAGTGCCGTTCTGTAACATTTACTCTTCCTTTATGCAGCGCGCCTACGATCAAGTGGTGCACGATGTCTGCCTTCAAAAATTGCCCGTAGTATTCTGTTTGGATCGAGCTGGTTTTGCCGGTGCAGATGGTCCTACACACCATGGCGCATACGATATTGCCTACTTCCGTTGTGTTCCCAACTTGGTAGTTTCGGCTCCCATGAATGAGGAGGAACTGCGAAATCTGATGTACACAGGATCGCTACATGGAGGACCTTTCTCCATTCGCTATCCAAGAGGAAATGGAGTGATGCCCAACTGGAAAACTCCTTTCCAACGGATTCCAGTAGGTCAAGGAAGATGCATCAAATCCGGAGAAGGGGTGGCAATCTTGACCCTAGGACACATTGGCAACTATGCCGTGGAGGCTTGTGCATCCTTGGAGAAAGAAGGCCTAAATCCTGCACATTACGACATGCGATTTGTGAAGCCGCTGGATGAAAAACTCTTGCATGACATTTTTGCCAACTTCAACAAAGTCATTACGGTTGAAGATGGCTGCTTGATGGGAGGATTTGGCTCTGCAGTCCTAGAATGGATGGTAGATCAGGGCTACCAAGCTCAGGTAAAGCGTCTCGGAATTCCAGATGGCATTGTCGAGCATGGAGAGCAACTGGAACTGCACCGCGACTGTGGCTTTGACCCGGAAGGGATTGCCAATGCAGTAAAGGCCTTCGCCGAGCAGGAGCAAACTGCCTAAATTCAACTCAATCATGTTGCATTTTTTTGAAAAAGGACAAGGCCCAGCGCTCCTGTTCCTTCATGGTTTTTGTGAATCCGGAGAGATGTGGCGACACTTTGCAGACTCCTTGTCGACCCAGTACCGCGTTCTCTGTCCAGACTTACCTGGATTTGGGAATTCTCCACTGACCAGCCCCATTACAAGCCTTGAGCAGGTTGCCTTGCAGCTGGAGGAATGGTTGGATGCCCTTCAGATTCAAAATCCCATCGTTATGGGCCATTCTTTAGGCGGATATGTGGCCTTGGCCTTACTCGAGCGCATGGGCAACCGCATCCAAGCCATTGGCCTGCTTCATTCCACTGCCTATGCAGATGATTTGGAAAAAAAGGAGATGCGTAACCGTACCCTTACCTTTTTGAAAAAACACGGGGCTGCCAAATTTGTCACCTCCTTTGTCCCTCAATTATTTCCTGAACATCGCCGAATTGAGCTGGCCGACGCCATGGAAAATGCCATTGAAGATGGAAAGCGCTCTAGTTTGGAAGGCCTACTTGTCTACACCATTGCCATGCGCGATCGTGTAGATCGGTTGGTGGTACTACAACAGTTTGCAGGACCAAAGTTGCTGCTGGCGGGGACGGTAGACGGATCTGTCAAAATTGAATCGAGCCGTGCTCAGCAAAGTGCCTTTACACACTACATCGAACTCGAAGGGGTAGGACACCTGGGAATGGTGGAGGAAAAGGAAAAGACCTTGGAAGTCGTCCAGAACTTCGTTCGCGAAGTGCTTAAGTAGTCCTGGTTTTTTCTAGCATGCCCATCAAGGCCTCCAAGTAGCGCTGGTCTACTTCATCAAAATCATCCAATCGATCACTATCTACATCCAAGACAAGAAAAACCTCACCGGCCTTAAATGCTGGCACGACGATTTCTGACTTGGACGCGGAGCTGCAGGCAATGTGACCTGGGAAAGCCTCCACATCGGGCACCAACTGCGTTTTCTTTTCTTTCCAAGCTGTTCCACAGACGCCCCGCCCGTAGGCAATACGCGTGCAGGCAATGGGACCTTGAAAGGGGCCGAGCACCAACTCCTGCCCTTGAACTGCATAAAATCCCACCCAAAAAAAGCCAAATGCTTCCCGAAGGGCAGCCGCGATATTGGCCAGGTTGGCTACCAAATCTTGCTCACCAGAAATCAGGGCCTCCACTTGAGGGAGGAGTGCCTGGTAAATTTCTTCTTTGCTTCCCGCTTGAGGAAGGAATAAGGTTTCAGCCATGGTAATAGAGGTCTAGTTGATCTTCGCCTACCGCATAGGACTCGGCAGGAGTTTGAGTAAGTGTTGGAGCGGATATTCCACGTTCAAATTGAATGGGTGCCGTGAATACACGGGCTTCGTCCCATAGTCCTGCTGCCAAAAATTGCTGCAAAACTTGGCTACCGCCTTCAATCAGCAGGCTTTGAATGTTTCGGGCATGCAAGTCGGCCAGTAGGCCTTCAAGGAAATTTTCTTCCGATAGTTTGATCCATTCCAAGTTGGGAAGGGTTTCGTTTTTTAGCGTATTGTAACAGAGCGTGGGAATCTGCTGGTCAAATAGGTTCAGGTTGGCAGGAAGTTCCAACCGGGAATCCAGCACCACCCGAATCGGGTCGCTTCCGCTCCAGTCACGCACATTGAGGCGTGGGTTGTCGTGGAGGGCAGTATTTTTTCCAACTAGGATAGCCTGCTCCTCTGCCCGCCATTGGTGCACCAATTGCCTGCTTTGGGTACCGCTGATCCATTTGGAGTCAAAATTCTCGCGCGCGAGAAAGCCGTCCTGAGTTTGTGCCCACTTGAGGATGAGGTAGGGTCGGTGTTTTTCTTGCTGACAAAAAAAACGCCTGTTTTGCCATCTTGCTTCTTCCTCTAGCAGGCCGACAGTAACCTCGACTCCAGCATCTTGCAAGAGTTGTACGCCCTTTCCAGCCACGAGCGGGTTGGGATCTAAGGTGGCTACCTGTACCGACTTTATTCCTTTTTCAATCAATAAATTGGCACAGGGGGGAGTTTTTCCCCAGTGGGAACAAGGTTCCAGGCTGACATAGGCCGTCGCATCTGCGAGTAACTTGGGGTCTGTGATAGAGGCGATTGCATTGACTTCTGCATGCGGCCCTCCATACTGTTGATGGTATCCTTCCCCAATGATTTTCCCGTCATGTACGAGCACACAGCCGACCAAGGGATTGGGACGGACGGTTCCTTTTCCTCGTTCGGCGAGCTCCAATGCACGTTGCATGAAAATTATGGGATTCATGGTTCCAAATTTAGATCAATTCTTGTCATTCCTCGCAATTACCGCTTCAGCTTGCCCAATTAGGAGGAAGATCTAAAATATTTACGCCTTGCCGGAGGATTCTTTGTGACAAGGGCATGAAATTTCTAACGCTAGCTGTACTTTTGTGTATGATGAATTGGGAGAACTTACTCGCCTTTGGGCGTTTTGGAGAACAAGGGAAAACGACTGGATCCGACTCGGCACGATCTGAGTTTGAAGTGGACTACGACCGAATTATTTTTTCATCTCCCTTTCGGAATCTTCAGGATAAAACCCAGGTTTTTCCCCTTCCAGAGCAAGCTTTTGTGCATACTCGATTGACACACAGTCTGGAAGTGTCCTCTGTGGGCCGATCTCTGGGCAAGGCAGCAGGAGAAATTTTACTCGAGAAGTACCCCAAACTAGCTTCCAAAGGAATCACAGCTGCAGGGATTGGATCCATTGTGGCAGCGGCCTCACTGACACATGATATTGGGAATCCTCCCTTTGGGCATGCGGGCGAGGAGGCAATCTCTGATTTCTTCAGGCTCCACCCCTCCGGAAAGGCGTGGATGCAGCATGTACGCAGGGATCAGTGGGCAGACCTGACCAACTTTGAAGGCAACGCTCAGGGGTTCCGAATGCTGGTATCGAAGCAGTACGGCTTAAAGTTGACCTATGCCACCTTGGCTGCATTCACGAAATATCCCCGTCCTAGCCTCATTGCACAGCGGGATATCGCCCGAAAGAGTCAAAAAAAGTATGGCTTTTTTATCAACCAGCTTCAAGATTTTGAGCAGATGGCTCAGGAACTGGGACTTGAGAAAGTGGGAGCGGATTGCTGGGCTCGTCATCCCCTTGCCTTCTTGGTGGAGGCGGCAGATGACATCTGCTACAGCATCATTGACCTAGAGGACGGCTGTACGCTTGGTCTAATTTCTTTTGAGGACACCTTAGCCCTCCTAAAGCCTATTTTGGGATCTAAATTTGATCCAGAAAAACTAAAAGATCGGACCCAAACTCAAAATCTTGGAGCGCTCCGAGCCATGGTTATCGGTCAGCTGATTCGAGAATGTGTGGAGGCCTTTGCCGCCTACGAAGAAAGCATGCGCAAAGGAAACTTTGATAAAGCATTGACGGACATGATTCCCTCTGCCAAGGCCTTGGCAGAAATTTCCCAACGCTCGGTTCGTCAAATCTACCGTTCCCAGGTGGTGTTAGAAAAAGAGGCAATCGGCTTTCAGGTGTTGGATGGCTTGTTAGCGGCATTTAGCCAAGCGCTGTATCACCATTGCTATGCAGCCGAACTTTCCTCAGGTCAGGACAAAAGTTTGCTTCGTCTCCTTCCAGAGGATTTTCCGCTGAAAGGCTTTGGGACCGAATCGAATCCCTACCCCTTGCTGCGTTCGCTGGTGGATTTTATCTCAGGGATGACGGACAAGTATGCGCTCAACCTCTACCGAAGGGTAAAGGGGATTTCACTTCCAGGAACCTAATTGGGTTTGGCGGAGAACTAACTTACTGCCCCTCTTCCCAGGAGTCACCCCAATCCACCACCTGATCCTCCAAGTAGTGGGGATACAATTTGCGGTGTTGTTTTTTCACTTCCTGAACGAGTGTTTCACGAAATCCTTCTACATTTTCTCCCAGGGAGGCAGACATAAATACGGGAGTAATTCCATTTTTCTTTTCGAAGGCTTCTGAGAGCGCCTTGAAATCTAGGTAACGGCTTTCTTGGAGCTCGTGCTCACTGATATGCAATAGCTCCTCTTCGGAAGGCATCTGCTGCACTAGATCTACCTTATTGAATACGAGTAAGACTGGCTTATCTCCCGCTTTAATTTCTTGGAGGGTTTGTGTGACTACCTCGATATGGTCTTCAAAGGCATGGTGAGATAGATCCACCACATGCACCAAGAGGTCTGCTTCTCGGATTTCATCGAGGGTAGATTTGAAGGATTCGATGAGGTGGGTGGGTAGTTTGCGGATAAAACCTACGGTATCGGAGAGCAGGAAGGGGATGTTTTCCAGGACCACCTTCCGTACGGTAGCATCTACGGTTGCAAAAAGTTTGTTTTCGGCTAGGATATCCGTTTTGGTGATTAGGTTCATCAAGGTGGACTTACCCACATTCGTGTAGCCGACCAAGGCTACGCGCACAATTCCTTTTCTGCTTTTGCGTTGGGTAAGGCCTTGCTTTTCTATTTCTACCAACTTATCCTTGAGCAAGGATATTTTAGTGCGAATGTCTCGTTTGTCGGTTTCAATTTCCTTCTCCCCGGACCCCCCTCGTGTACCTGTACCTCCTCTTTGCCGCTCCAAGTGGGTCCACATGCGGGTCAGTCGGGGCAAAAGGTATTGGAATCGGGCCAGCTCCACCTGCGTTTTGGCTTGTGCAGACTGTGCCCGCTGCAAGAAAATGTCAAGAATAAGTAAGGAACGGTCGTAGATTTTGACTTTTATTTCGTCCTCCAAATTACGC
>CANHCD010000079.1 GCA_947458795.1 Cyclobacteriaceae bacterium
GAACCATCAAGGCAGAGGTGGACGTAAAATTGGAAATCAAGGATCAAAAAAAGCCTGCATTTGCAGGATTACTAATTTTCTTGTACCACTTTAAGGATTAATCAAGAGGCAAGGAGGTCATTGATTACTGTGGCGGCACAGGCACAGCCAAAAGCTGCTGGAAGAAATGACATGGTGCCATAAGCGGACTTTTTGAAATTTTTCCCATCGGTGAGCATGAGGCTTTCCTTTATGACTACCTCGGTGGAAAACACCGCTTTGAAGCCCCCATCAATATCTCTTCTTTTCAGTCTCTTCCGAAGCATTTTGGCCAGCTTGCACTGGTGCGTGTCTGCAAAATCCACCACTTTAATTTGCGTGGGATCTACTTTTCCGCCTGCGCCCATGGAACTGACTAATGGAAATCCACGCTTTTTGGCACCTTCAATCAGGTGCATTTTGGGGGTAAAGCTATCGATGCAATCCACCACATAGTCGTAGTGGTTGACTTCTAACAATGCCGTCATCTCCGATGGATCCAAAAATTTCTTTACAGCCACCAATTTCAATGCAGGGTTAATGGCCAATAATCGTTCCTCCATCCAGCCCGCTTTGGCTTGCCCAACGTTGAGTTGGGTAGCGGGAAGCTGACGGTTCACATTGGAAATATCCACCGTGTCTCCATCAATAATGGTCATTGCCCCAACTCCAGAACGGGCAATAAACTCAGCAGCAAAAGACCCTACGCCCCCTAATCCGACGACTAGTACGTGTTTCTTTGCCAATTTTTCAAGCCCTTCACGCCCTACTATCAATTCGGTACGACTCAACCAGGCAAATTCATTCATGAGATCTTTCTTTTGGAGATGGCATTCCAATTCGCAATCACCTGCTCGGCTAGCCTTGCTTCTGGAAGCTGCAAAATTAGGGAAGCCGCTTGATAAATCGATTCGATTTTCAACTCGGAATCGTCGGTTTCGAAAAAAACACGATTCAATGGGCATGCTGCTAGCCACTTGGCTGCATTGCTGCCGGGATGAAGGAGGTGCTTTCCAAAGGAGAAAAATATGGGAAAGGGTAGCAGCTGCCGTGCCAACTCGGGCTTTTGGTTCCAACCATGCCAGAGGATGCAAGGAGGATTCTTTGCAGACTTAAGGTACTCGAGGAGCAAGTCGTGGGACTTGACACAATGCAAAATCAAGGGGATACCCAATTCAGCGGCAGCCTTAGCTTGAACATAAAACGCATCTTTTTGAAGCTGAATTTCAGGTCCCTTCAGCCGATCAAACCCCGCTTCCCCAATGGCCAAAACGCAAGGGTTCTGGGCTGCTTCCCGCTTGATTTTTTCAAAATGGCTTTCCCAATTGGAATCCAAGTCCCAGGGATGAATCCCCATAGAAACGGAAATACCTTCCGCCAGGATAGACTTTCCTGCCTGAAAGATGGAATGGATCTGCCCCTCGCGATGTGTGTGAAAATCCCAACAATGCATTCCCGAAGGTCGAAAAAATAGGGTTGATAAAAAATGCCCCCAACAAGTCGTCCTTAGTTGGGGGCAGGTACACATCAACTTACTACTCTTAATCCAAGCGCTTTCGCTCTTCGGAACTTCCCGAATTCGAATTCACCCGGAAGCTTTGTCCTTTGGAAAAATTGTACCGAAGCGTGAAACGAACGCTCTGTTCATTTTGGTATTGAAGAATGCGGGTATCAATAGCTGCAAAATTGACCGATGCGCGAACCCATTGGGTTCGGAACAAGTCTCCCCCATTGATGGATAGGGAAAGCTTGTCCTTCATCACCGATTTTGTGATTCCCGCATCGACCCATCCAAATCCGCGAACCTCTCCCATACCCCAAATCTGTGGGCCAAGGTAAGTCCCTACCAACTCCATCTTGAAACCTTTGGGTAAGCTAAAGTTATGCTGAGTTCGTAAAACATAGGATAATTGGCTTATATCCAAAAGGTCCATGCCAATGAGCGACTTGAATTTGTTGTAGTTTAGTTGAACCAAGTTGGAAGTGTTCCACCATTTTGCCAATTCAACAGGTACCACGCCTTGAAAATTGAAATTCTTGGTTTTGTCAAAATTTGCGGTGTAAAGTGTGCTGCTTCGTGCCTCCTCGTTTTGCTCAAAAACTTGCTGAAACGAATTTTCGGTAACACTGTAGCCCAGGGTAAACTGGTATACGCCTTTAATGACATGGTCCATCTCAAAGTTTGTTGAATACTGAGGTCTCAAACTTGGATTCCCCTTTTCTGTAGTCAGAGGATCAATGTAGTACACAAAAGGGTTGAGCAAGCGGTAATTGGGTCGCGTAATCCGTCGATTCACATTGTAGACTACTTGGTAGGCCTCGCTGATTTTGTGCTGCAAAAATACACTTGGAAAGAGGTTGGTGTATTCTTGCTTATTGACTTGGTTGAGCGTCTTGGAAGTTCCCGTCACGTCGGAATACTCCATTCGCAAGCCCGCCTGATAGGATAACTTTGGCGAAAAATCCCCTTTCAAGGAACTATAGGCAGCCAAGACATTCTCTTGGTAAATAAAGCGATTCGAGTTGGGATCGGGCTGAAGCGGTGCATCGCCATTGCCTCGGCTTAGGTCCAGGTTATTGTCTGACTCTACCCAGCTCCCCTTGAGGCCCGCCTCTAGTACTTTTCCTCCTTTGAGGGGCTTAATCCAATCCACCTTCGACGTAAAGATGGTGTAGTACATGTCGTTGAGCGTCAATACGCGATCGGTCCTCAGGGTTGGTGGGTTCAATCCATTCGAATAGGAATTATTCAACAAGGCTTCACTTGCCATGTCCACCACTGTCAAGTCTAAGTCCGCTGTGATCTTTCCCCCTAGGGTATCCAACTTTGCATCGTAGTGCAGGTTGGTGAAAAGTCGACTGCGCTGGTCCTCGGAATCATTGATTGAGGTAAAGCTTGATTTGGTAGACTGTCCAGGATTTGAAATGGTGGTTCCGGAGGTATTGAGTCCATTGCTGGCAGAAGTAGATGCTTGTACGTTGATCCCCAAATTCTGAGTGGGGGTTAATTCGTAGTTGGCAGCACCTGTAAAGGAAGGGGTATGGCTACGCTCGACGATTCGAGAATCTTGCAAAAAGGTGGATTTTCCTCCTTCCACCTGGAAATTTCGTTCAATTTCTAAGTCATTAATTTCTACATTTTCGTTGTAGTTGATGGTACCATTACTCGTCCATTTCCCTTTTTTGACATTGAGGGTAACCCCCGCATTGGGAGCAGCTTTTCCATTGTATCTGCCTCCGAGCATCACATTCCCAAAAACCCCATCCACCGTATTTTTCTTGAGCTGAATGTTGATCACCCCTGCGGCACCCTCTGCATCAAAGCGTGCAGATGGACTGGTCATCACTTCGATACTTTTAATGTTGTCCGCGGGCATGGAACGCAAAAAGCTTGTCAGATCGGCGGCACTCATGTACATCGGCCGATCGTTAATCATCACGGTTACGCCTGTTCTCCCATTCAGGTTGATACTTCCATCCGTAGTGATAAATACCCCCGGGGATCTTCCCAATACATCTAGCGCATTGGCTCCTTCCGCCATCACCGTACCTTCTACATTGACGATAGTCTTGTCGGGTTCGATGATGATTTGTGGACGTGAAGCCTTGACGGTGACCTCATCCAAGCCTGTTACTTCATCGGCAAGAATAATCTTTCCAAAATCTTTTTGAAGTCCAGCCTGAAGTTCAAACTCCTCGGAAGTGAAGGAGGTATAGCCTAGCGAAGAAACCACCAGTTTGACACGGGCAGTTTTGGTAGTAGAAATCGAAAAAGCTCCCGCTTCATCGGTCACTGCACCTTCAAGAAGTACTCCTTCTGGGGATAGCAGCGCCGCATTGGCATAGGGCACGGGCTCCCCTTTTTGGTTGGTAATGATTCCGCGCAACAGGGCCGATGGGCTGGTTTGAGCGGCAAGCGTACTCATTCCTAGCAGGTACACAAAAAAGGCTAAGAATAAAAAGTGACGGGTCTTCATGAAGAAAATAGTTGGTTTAGTTTTCTAGTAGATGCAGAAAACCATGAAAAGGATGTGCCAAGAAGAAAAAAATGCGAAAAATAACTTTAAACCCGGGTTTTTAATGAAGCAAATCAGTGGACTGTCTCATTTCCGAACAGCGATTTTTCAAAATGGAACAAAAATCTTCTTCCAACTCGAGTTTACACCCCAATTATTCTCCAAGGAGGCTTTTAACCTCTGTTTCTAGTAGTGGAAGGTGTTGAGTCAAAATACCCCAAATAATCTCGTCTGAAACCGAATCGTATCCATGAATAATTCTATTCCTCGTATCCACGATTTTTCGAGCATTTGAAATGGATAAGGAAGTATCTTTTGAAATAATTCTACTTAAAGCTTCCCCAATGATTTCTATGTTTCTTTCTATTGCGCGCCTCGTACGAAGATCTTTTTTAAACGCGTCATAATCCATCGGTTGGTCGAGAAAAAAACTTTCGATTTCCATGATTGCATTCAAGACGTCGAAAAGCCAGGTCCTTACTTCCTTATCCATAAACGAGAGTTTTGGTTTCATCCACCACCTGTTTGAAATACGGATTCTTGATTGCCTTTTCCTCGAGTAAATCTATCGGCCTTTCAAAAAGTTCTTGTAGCGAAAACTTAAAGTCATAATAGTTATCCACATAATCCTGGACATTTAAATCCTTAAAATCCACCACAAGATCAAGATCACTGGATTTATGGAAATCAGTTCCCAATACCGACCCAAAAGCATACAGGGTCTTCACTTGGTGCCGCTCACAAAGTTTTTGAAGCTCTTTTTTATGGGGGGCAAAAGAATCCATGGAATTCGCTTTTTTCATTTTCTACAATTTAGCAAGCAATACCAAGGAAAGTAGCATGAAATGCGCAAATCTTTACACTTTGGAAAAGCATAATCAAAAAAATTGAGCTACCGTTTGAAAAGGTAGCTCAATTAAAAATGACTGAAAAAGAAGTTGAAATTACTTCGCTGCAGCGTAACGCTTGCTTACTTCTTCCCAGTTGACCAGGTTCCAGAATGCCGCGATGTAGTCTGGACGTCTATTTTGGTAGTGTAGGTAGTAGGCATGCTCCCACACATCCAGGCCTAGGATCGGGGTACCAGGGCAATCTGACACGTCCATAAGTGGATTGTCTTGATTGGGTGAAGAGCACACACAAAGTTCTTTTTTGGTGTCTACACAGAGCCAAGCCCAGCCTGAGCCAAATCGTGTAGCCCCTGCTTTGTTGAAGGTCTCCTTAAAAGCATCAAAAGAGCCGAATTTTGCATCAATTGCAGCAGCCAATGCTCCAGTAGGAAGGCCTCCACCAGTTGGAGAAAGAATTTGCCAAAAAAGGCTATGGTTCCAATGTCCTCCGCCGTTGTTTCTCACTGCAGCATTTGATCCTGCCACCTTCATTAGCTCCTCCAAGGATTTGCCTTCAAGGTCGGTGCCGGCAATAGCAGCATTTAAGTTAGTCACGTAAGCATTGTGGTGCTTTCCATGGTGAATTTCCATGGTTCGTGCATCGATATGGGGCTCCAATGCATTCAGTGCATAAGGAAGTGAGGGTAGTTCAAAAGCCATGTGTATAGGGTTTTATGTGCAGTAAAGTTAAAAATTTTGTGCGCTTTTATATGTCTTCTAAACCAGACTTTTACGCAAAAAGTTCTTGTCAATCAAAAAGTCTTTTTTCGCAAGTTTTTGAAAAATTCCAGCATAAGCTGCTCTGACTCTTTTGCCATCAGTCCAGTAAACACCTTGGTTTTGGGATGGAGCATTTGGGAATTGCATTGGTGGTAACCTCGCTTGGGATCCGAGGCGCCTACATGAAGTTCCCCTAGTTGCGCCCAGTAGAGTGCCCCAGCACACATGGGACAAGGCTCCAGAGTGACGTACAAGCGGCATTCATTGAGGTATTTTGCACCGAGGTAGTTGGCGGCGGCAGTGATTACCAAGATTTCTGCATGAGCCGTTACATCAGTCAATTTTTCGGTTTGGTTGTAGGCTCGTGCAATCACTTTATTTTTTGAGACCACTACTGCACCCACTGGCACTTCGCCCTCTTCGAAAGCAAGTTTAGCTTGCTTGAAGGCCTCGTTCATGAAGTACTCGTGGGAGAAAATTTCCAAAAGGGTTAGAAATTAAAGACGGCGAAAATTTCTTCGCGAACCCCTTTGTTGATCACCATCGCCAAGATTAAGGACACCACCAAACCGGCAAGGGCTTTCCAAATGTCCTTTTTGGCCAATCGGAAGGCACGTTCTAGCCAAGCACCTCTACTTTTCGCTTTTCCATGCTTGCCCATTGCGATCGCAAACTCTCGTCCGGCCAACAATCCTATAAATACCCAGGTGGTACTCATTGGAACATTGTTGTACATTTTGAAGTAGAACAAAATCACTGCGTATACCAAATCCACCAAGGTAGCAGCACGTACATCTGCGACGTTGGTTTTTTCATTGATAATATCTTGAATTTTGTCCCCCTTTAGGAAAAAGATGATCCCTAAACCAAAGAATACAACTCCTGTGTAAACAACAAATTCAACAAGATTTAACTGACGGGGTAAAAACACAGCAATATTAGCCGCATCCTGCATGATCCAAATTGCCCAAAGTGTTCCTGAAGTAATCCATTGCAAGACCATCCAGTAGGGTTTCGCCTCCCCTTTAAGGTAATTTTTTACAAAACGCTCTAAAACGTACCAAACAAGGATTGCTAATACAAAAGCCAAAACGTAGCCATAAAAACTCTTGGACATTACCGAAACAATCGTGCCCGCTTTGTAGGTAAAAACATTAAGCAACAAAAAGGTGGTAGATACAGGCCACCTCATTCGAGTCATAATTAGCAATACAATTGGGGCTGCCAACTGTAGAAATACAAAACTTTCGGGTGCTTTTTCTAATCCTGGGGTACTGAGTAGTTGGAAGGAAACATCTCCATCGAAAACAAACCAACTGTAGGTAATTGTGATTACCCAAATCAATCCAATAAAAATCCACAACCAGTACCATTTCGTCTTTTGATTGGAAACAATAAATGTCCCTATGGTCTGTATACTATCATTGGCAATGGCAGAATAAGCAGCGAGTGCAAATCCAAACCACATGGCAGCGTAGGTATATTCGGTAATAAATCCTGCAATAGAAACCAGGATTGCAAGGAGAATTAAATAAGAACGTTCAGCCTTCGCAAGGTCAAAAATTCCAGAGACTCTCTTTGAAATGGACTCTTGATTTATGTTCTGATCAATTGGCTTTTTCTTGGCCATGGGAGGGGTCTAGGATGAACTGGGTCAAAAATAAATAAGATATTCCGCAACACGTGTTATTAAATTGTTAAAAGAAAGAAAAACAATCCCCAATCACAGAAGTCAAAATTGATTTTAGGGAAAAAAAGTGGATTTTTGTACCCAATTCTAGTAAGAGAAGTAGGATAACATGATGCGCTGTTAGACAATCTCAATTGATTGTCACCATCACTACGAAAATGGAAAGCTTGGAAAAGCAGGGCACACCTGCAACAAATAATTTTTTTCAGTATGCACAGGTATTCTTTGCCTTGTTGCTCTTCATTTTTGCCATCGATCTCCTGACAGTTGGCGTTGGAAATATAAATGGGGGCATCGCCCTAGAAATTCTTAACGCAACTAAAAATCCATTCATCAGCCTATTTATCGGTTTATTGGTGACTGCCTTGATTCAAAGTAGTTCGACGGTCACCGCCAGTCTGGTAGCCATCGTGGCCTCAGGAAATCTCACCTTACAACAAGCAGTTCCTATTGTACTGGGAGCAAACATCGGTACCACGCTTACTTCTACCCTAGTATCCTTATCTTATTTGATGAATAATAAGGAATTTCGACGGGCCCTATCCGCAGGAATTTCCCATGATATCTTCAACATACTTACGGTAATTCTGCTTTTACCTCTTGAAATTTACTTTGGATTTCTTTCCAAAACCGCAAGCTATATCGCGGATTGGTTTGC